>CABSYH010000209.1:0-3391 GCA_902481965.1 uncultured Collinsella sp. | reverse complement strand
GTGCGGGTCTTAACGTAAAGCGCGCCGGATGCCACGGGACCGCCAATTTTGTGGGCGGCGACGGACATGGCATCGACGCCCAGCTCGGCGGCATCGAGCGGAATGTGCAGATAGCCCTGGATGGCATCGGTGTGGAACAGAGCGCCCACGGTATGCGCGGCCGCGGCAAGCTCGCGGATAGGCTGTACCACGCCGGTCTCGTTGTTGGCAACCATGATGCTCACGAGCGCCACGTCGTCGCCTAGTAGCTCGACAAGCGTGGCTGGCTCAATGTAGCCCATGCGGCAGGGCTGCACCAGGTCGACGCTAAAGCCTGCGGCACGCAGCAGCGGCAGGTTGTCCAGAATCGAATCGTGCTCGATGGCCGAAACGATTACACGATCGCGCTTGCGATCGCGCTGACGAGCACCCTCGGCAAGACCGAGCAGCGCCAGCTGGTTGGCCTCGGTGCCGCCGTTGGTAAGGATGATCTCGGACGGGCGAACGCGTGCGCCAAAGCTACGGGCGATCTCGCGACGAGCGACTTCTAGGCGTGCGGCGGCCTTGCGGCCAAGCGAGTGCAGCGAGTTGGGGTTGACGCCGGCAAGCTCGCTGTCGTCGTACTCGCGCTGCGCAAGGAGCGCCTCGGCGCGCATGGGCGTCGAGGCGGCATAGTCAAGATTCACGGGTATGCGGTTTTGACCTGCGGTCATAAGGGTTTATGCCTCCTGTGCGGCCTCGTTGCCCAGCTTCTGCAGCAGCGCAACCTCGGCAGCGGGATCTTCGGACTTAAATACGGCAGAACCGGCCACGAGCACGTTGGCGCCGGCCTTGACGACCTCGGCAATGTTCTTGGAAGAAATGCCACCGTCGACCTCGATGAGGGGCGAAACGCCGTGACGCTCGCACATGGCCTTGAGCTCGTGGAGTTTAGCGATGGTACCGGGGATAAAGCTCTGGCCGCCAAAGCCCGGGTTCACGCTCATGAGCAGCACCATGTCGACAACGTCGATAATGCTCTCGAGCACGCAGACGGGCGTGGCGGGGTTGAGCACCACGCCGGCCTTGACGCCGCGCTGTTGCAGATGGGTGAGCGTGCGGTGTAGTTGCGTGGAAGCCTCGTAGTGCACGGTGATCATGTCGGCACCGGCGTCGGCGTACCAATCAACCGTCTCGTCGGGGTTCGACACCATGAGGTGCGCATCGACCGGTACATCGGTGGAGCGCTTGACGGCCTTGAGGATGTCGACGCCAAAGGTGAGGTTGCCGGTAAAGTGACCGTCCATAACGTCGAAGTGCACGTAGTCGGCGCCGGCGATCTTGTCGAGTTCGCCCTTGAGGTTGGCCATGTCGGCCGAAAGGACGGACGGAGCGATTTTGATGGAACCCATGGTAGTAGCCTTTCTGCGCTAGTCGGTGAGTCCGTAGAACTCTTGAGAGGGGACGCGGTCGGTAAGAATCTCGAGTGCCCTATCCAAAGTAACACCGTTGTAGAGCGTTTGCTCCACGGCAAAGGTGAGCGGAATGTCTACGCCCAGTGAACGGGCAAGTTCGCTGACGCTGCGGGCCGCGACGGCGCCCTCGACAACCATATGCGTGCGCGTTTGGTACTCGTCGAGCGAAACGCCGTGGGCAAACTCGTAGCCAAAGGTGCGGTTGCGCGAATGCTCCGAAGTACAGGTGGCAATGAGGTCTCCCATGCCGGCAAGTCCCATGCAGGTCATAGCTTGACCGCCGCGGGCGTGCACCAGGCGGCTGATCTCGGCTAGGCCGCGCGTCATGATGAGGGCGAGCGTGTTGTCGCCCGCGCCGGTGCCGGCGGAGATGCCGCACACGATGGCGATGACATTTTTCATGGCGCCGCAGACCTCGACACCGGTCATGTCTTGCGACAGATAGATGCGGAAGGCCGTGGACAGGAGCAGGTCCTTAAAGGCCTCCCCTATCTGCGGATCTTCACTGGCGATGACGGCGGCAGAAAGTCCGCCGCGGCAAATCTCCTCGGCATGGTTGGGGCCCGAGAGCGCCGCCACGCGCGCCTCGTTGCCGATCTCGCTGGCGATGACCTCGCTCATGAGCAGGCCGGACTCGGGCTCAATGCCCTTGGTGAGGCAGAGCACCGGGGTATCGGCGGCGATAAAGGGCGCGGCCTGGTGGCACACGCTGCGAAGGTGCGTCGAAGGAACGGCAAAGATGATGGCCTCGGCGCCGTCGAGCGCCTGCACGAGCTCGGTCGTGGCGACGACGTTGCCGGGCAGCTCGTAGCCCACAAGGTAGCGGGGGTTGCGGTGCTCGCCATTGATGCCGGCGGCCGTCTGCTCGCTATGGGCCCACATGGTCACGCGCTCGGCTCGCGCGGCGGCAAGGCCGGCGACGGCGGTTCCCCAGGAGCCAGAGCCAATCAGCGCAACATTCATGACTCTCTCCTACTTATCGTCGGGTTCGGTGACGCGCTTGGTAAACGAGAGCTTGGACTCCTTACCGGCCATGAGCTTTTTGATGTTCGCACGATGGGCCCACACCACGGTGATGCCGATCATCGCCATGCAAAACTTAAGTCCTAGGCTGCTGTACGGAAAGACCGTGCAGGCAGCGATGGGAAGACCGATGGCGGCGGCAAGTGAGCCCACCGACACGTACTTGGTGATGGCGACAGCCACGATAAACATGCCCAGCAGCGACAGGCCAATGGGCCAGTACCAAGCAAGAATCACGCCCAGGCCCACGGCGATACCCTTACCGCCGTGGAAGTTAAGGTAGGGCGAGAAGATGTGTCCCCAAACAGCAGCCAGGCAAATGACGCCGAGCATCCAGTCGCCGGCGGCACCGGGAGCCATGATGCTCACAGGGAAGCCATAGCCCACGCTCGCGATGAGCGGACGGGCGATAAGGACGCAGATAGCGCCCTTAAGGCAGTCGAGCAGCAGCGTGAGCGCCGCGACCTTGGGGCCGGCCACGCGCAGTGCGTTGGTGGTGCCGATGTTGCCGGAGCCCGCCTTGCGAATGTCGGTGTGGTTGAACACGCGGCCCAGGATCAGGCCAAACGGAATCGCCCCGATAAAGAACGAGACCACGGCGCAGATGGCGGTCAGAAGAATCGGATTATGCATCCTTTTGCTCCTTCTTCCTAAAGAAGAGTCGAATGGGTGTGCCGGCAAAGTCGAAGGTCGAGCGCATGCGGTTCTCGATGTAGCGCTGATAGGTGTCGTTGACCAGATCGCTGTGGTTGACGAAGAACGTGAACGTCGGCGGGTTGACGCCCGTCTGGGTCACGTAGTGCATGCGCAGGCGGCGCTTGCCGTCCACCACGGTATGACCGAACTCGCGCAGGTCGGTGAGGAACGTGTTGAGGCGCGAGGTGCTGATCCTGTCTCTTATACACATCTCCGAGCCCACGAGACGTAGAGGAATC
>CABSYH010000208.1:0-3416 GCA_902481965.1 uncultured Collinsella sp. | reverse complement strand
AAGAGACAGGTGCGGAGCATGAGGTCGGTGTCGTCGAGGCCCAGGTGCTGCTCGTTGGCGTCGGCGGCGAGGGTGCCACGGCGGCGCGCCCAGTTCTCGAGCGCGGCGGGCGCGGACTCGCGGGGGAGCGAGCGCACGTCGGCGTCCAGGCTGCGGCAGATCTGGCGCGAGTCGATGACGATGATCTTGCCGGCGCGGCGTGCCTCGGCGTAGCCGTCCAGATGAATTTTGAACCAGCTGTCCTCGAACGCGGCGTTATGCGCCATGTACGGGTACTTCTTCATAAGCTTGAGCAGCTGCTTCTGCAGTCCCTTGTTCTCACGGAAGGGCGTTTTGCCGTCGATGTCGTCCCAGGTGATGTGGTGGATATTCGACAGCGGCACATCCTCGCCGCGGTAGATATCGGGCAGGCCGCAGTAGTGTGTCTCGGCGTCGTGCGGGACGGCGTCGCTGGTGAGCTCCATGATCTCCCGGCCCACGTTGATGATGTAGCCGCGCTCGGGTGCACGGCCGGTGGTCTCGATGTCGATGCCGAGCACTGTGCCCTGGATAGCCTTGCGGGCGTACGCCACGCCGAGCGCGTCGCGGTCGCCGCGGATCTCGCGCATGACGGACGCGGCGGTGCGCTTTTGCATCTTGCCGATGGCGGCGCAGGTGTCGGCATCGGACAGGCCGCGCGAAAGCGTCGCGGGCGTCACGTTGCGCAGGCGTGCCTCGCCAATCTGGTCGCACAGGTCGCGGTTGCGATCGGCAAGGTCGCGCACGGTGGCAAAGTCGAAGCCGGGGTCGCCCTCGGCGGTAAAGTACTCGGTCTCGAGCACCTTGAGGGCCTCTTCGCCTTTCTGACGTTCGGATTCCATGGCGCCGTGATCGCCATAGATAAACATGGGGATAAACGGCTGGCGCTCGTATTCGAGTGCTTGCGAAACGTTCATAGACTGCTCCTTGGACGGGCCGCGTCGCGCGGCTCGGTGGCATTGAGTTATGGCGAGATGATAGTTTACCATGGGCAACTATTGGCACCACGCCTAGGTCAATTACAATACCCTAGTTGACCGCTAGGACTTTTACAATGCTGCCGAAAGACACGAAAGGTTCCATCCTTCATGGATTTGCTGATTGATATTTTGCTCGACGCTGGCAAGGACACGCTGTCGCTGGTGCCGTTTTTGTTGGTGACGTATCTGGCCCTCGAGACCCTGGAGCACGTTGCGGGCGACAGCGTTAACGGCGCCATCAAGCGCGCCGGTGCCGCGGGCCCCGTGGTTGGCTCGTTGCTGGGCATGGTGCCGCAGTGCGGCTTTTCGGCAATGGCGGCCACGCTGTATGCCGGTCGTGTCGTGACATTGGGTACGTTGGTGGCGGTGTTCCTTTCGACCTCCGATGAGATGCTGCCGCTGTTGCTCGCCGAGCAGGTGCCCGTGCAGACCATGGCGATGCTTTTGGCTTCGAAGGCACTGATCGCGCTGGTCACGGGCTTTATCGTGGACGCCGCCATTCGCGGCCTGCGTCGTAACGCTCGCGCACATGCGGCGATTCGCCGTACCGTGCTGGGGACCGCTGCTAATCCGGCTCATGTGAACTGCGCGCACGACGACCACACTGGCGGTGACATCATCGACGAGGTGGCCGAGGCGGGCGTGAGCGCCGATCACATCCATGAGCTGTGCGAGCGCGACCATTGCGGTTGCGATGAAGACGAGGACGAGCACGAACACGGACATGGCCACGATCACGGTCATGAGGGCGATCATGAACACCATCATGACCACGGTCACTCCCACTCCCATGAGGGCGCGCCCGTTCTGTCGATCATCCGCAGCGCGATCTCGCACACCGTGCAGGTCTCGGTATTCATTTTTCTGGTGACGCTGATTCTGGTCGCCGTGCTCGAGACGTTCGGCGAGTCCGCAATCGAGCAGTTCCTGCGCGGCAACGAGACGCTTGCGGTCCTGGGCTCGGCACTCGTCGGCCTGATCCCCAACTGCTCGGCCAGCGTCGTCATCACACAACTGTACCTGGAAGGCGCGCTGCAGCTGGCCCCGATGCTCGCCGGCACGCTCATCTCTGCCGGTGTGGGCTACCTGGTGCTGTTCCGCACCAACCGCAGCGCCCGCGAAAACGTCCTGTTCCTGATCATGATGTACGTCATCGGTGCCGGCTGGGGCCTCATTCTATCCGCCTTCGGCCTCTAAGTGGGCCTAACAAAACGGGCTTCAAAATAGCCATGCTCGGCGCCTGCACAATGCGGCGACGCATGGCATTTTGAAGCCCCTTTTTTGTTGAGCCATGGATTTTGAGCGCTCACACCGCCCAAAGCAAAAAGCAGATTTCCGGACATGTCCCAAAAATCTACCTTGGTTAGCGGAGCAGCTCGGTGAGGTTGCGTTTAAAGCGAGCGCGGTCTTCGCTGGTAAATGCCGCCGGCCCGCGGGTGCGTCCCCCGGCGCGGCGCACCTTCTTTTCCTCGTGGCGAATAAACAGCTGCATGTCGATGGTCGCCTTATCGTAGACGCGCCCGCGCACGCCGATGGCGGCGGCATCGCGTCCGAGCACCATACTCGCCAGGCCTATGTCTTGTGTCACGACCACGTCGCCAGCCTGCAAGCGCTCGATAATGGCAAAGTCGGCGCTATCGGCTCCCACACTCACATCGAGCGTCGTGACCCAAAAGCCCCGACGAGCGTGCTCGGCGTCGCGCGGATCGTCGCGGCGAATGTGGCGTTCCAGGTTCTGCGTGCTGTTGCCGGCAATCACTACGGCAACGCCCGCCCTCCGCGCGCAGTCGATCGACTCGCGCGTGACCGGGCAGGCGTCGGCATCAACAAAAAGCGTCTTTGGCATCTAGCGCACCAGTTTGCCAAACTGAATGGCGCGAACAATCAACGTCACGCCAAACACCAGCAGCGCGGCGCCGCTAAAGATGACGAGCATCTTGGCCGACCACAGCGGATAGATAAACACGAACATGCCCGCGATGATGGAGAGCGCGCCGCTCAGGATGGCGAGGGCGCGGTTAGACGAAAGCTCGGACTCCAGAATCGACATGACGCCCTCGACGATCCAGCCAAAGCCGGCCACGATAACCACCATCGTGGTGAGCGTCGCGGTCGAGAAGGCCTGGTTGCGCAGGATTATGACGCCGCCCAAGATAATGAGTAGGTTGGAGATGATGCTCGTCACGCGCCAGCCGGTGGGCAGCAGCGGCTCAAAAATGGCAGTGAACAGCCTAATGGCAGCAGTGATTACAAAGTAAAAACCCAGGACAGTCGTCAAAAAGACGAGGGACTTGGCGGGTGCAAAAAGCAGCGCGATACCAGCAATGAGCGCTAAGACGCCCGTGATGGCGTAGATCCAGCGTGATGGCGTGAATTTTTGTGGTGTAAGAGGGAGGGCCGCGTCAGCGCCCCCTGCGC
>CABSYH010000207.1:0-3439 GCA_902481965.1 uncultured Collinsella sp. | reverse complement strand
CAGATGTGTATAAGAGACAGGGCGAGGAGGGCTTGGGCGGTGTTGGCGGCGCAGTCGCGTGAGTCGATGATGTAGTCGGCCCAGGCGCGGTAGTGTGGCATGCGCTGTTCGGCCAGCTTATCGATGCCGTCGCGCGCGGTGATGGGGCGGCCCTTGTGGGCGAGCTCGTCGAGCTTGCGGTTGAGCATCACGATCTGGCTGTTTTGGTGCAGCAGCGGGTAGTTCTCGTCGCGCGTGACCACGCCGCCGCCGGTGGAGAGCACCAGGCCGCTGCGATTGGAGATGTCGGACAGCGCCGCCGTCTCCTGTTCGCGGAAGGCCGCCTCGCCGCGCTCGACGATAAAGTCGGCGCAGGGCATGTCGAGGCGTTCCTCGAGGGCGCGGTCCAGGTCGATGTGCTCGCGACCCGTGAGCAGGGCAATCTGCTCACCCACGCGGGTCTTGCCCGAGCCCGGCATGCCGATCAGCGCGATGTTCTGTTCGCGGCGTGACAAGCGCTCCGTTACATCCAGGATGCGCTTGCGCGGGGTGACCTGGCCGGTGTAGCGCTCAACAGCCTGTGCCGCTTGGGCCACGAGCATCAGCAGACCGCCGATGCAGGGGATACCGCGGCGCTCGGCCTCGAGCATCAGGCCCGTGCGGGCGGGGTTGTAGACAATGTCGATAACGCCTTCGAGCGCATCGAGCCCTTCGAGCGTGCAAGGCGCGTCGGGGCAATGGGGGAACATGCCGGCGGGCGTGCAGTTGACGAGTAGGGCGGCGTCGGACTGCTGCGCGATATTGTCGTAGTTGACCTCGCTCGTGCGACCCACGGGTACGACGATGGCGCCCATGTCTCCCAGCACCATACTTGCCGTGGTGCCGGCACCACCGGTGGCACCGAGCACGAGGGCCTTTTTGCCGGCAGCCTCAACCCCCAGCTCCTCGACCAGGCACTGAAAACCAAAGTAGTCGGTGTTGTCGCCGCGCAAGCGACCGTCAGGTAGGCGCGTGATGGTGTTGACGTTGCCCATACGCTCGGCCAACGGACTCAGCTCGTCCAGGTAGTCCATGACGGCGCGCTTGTAGGGGATGGTCACGTTGGTGCCCTCCCACTCGTCGCCCGTCATAAAGGCCGCGAGGTCCTCGGGCTCGCGCTCAAATCGCACGTAATCGAGCCCAGCGAGCTCTTTGTAGATGGTCGGGGTGTAGCTGTGGCCCAGCACACGGCCCAGCACGCCGTAGGGACGGGTTGCGGCGGTATCGGTCATCTAGAGCACCTCCGTGTAGCTGCCAAAGTAGGTGAAGCTCTCGCACACGTCGTCGATGGAATCGAGCAGGTCGTCGAGGGCCTTGCTGCCAAAGGGGCAGTCCAGATCAAAGTAGAACATAAACTCAAAGTCGCGGCCGGGGATGGGGCGGCTCTCGAGCTTGATCAGGTTGATGTTGAGTGCGTAGAAGCGCTCGAGCACGCGATAGAGGGCGCCTGGCTCGTTGGCCGTGGTGATCATGAGCGAGGTGCGATTAGCGCCGGGGTAGACGCGCGGCTCGCGGCTGATGACGACAAAGCGCGTGTAGTTGTTGTCCGAGTCTTGGATATTGGGCTCCAGCACCTCGAGGCCATACAGCTCGGCACAGCTGCGCGAGGCGATGGCGGCGACGTCGGTGCGCTCGGAGTTGGCGACCATCTCGGCCGACATGGCCGTGTTTGGGTACTTGGTGGCGTGCAGGTCGTGGGACTCGATAAAGCCGGCACACTGGGCAATGGCTTGGCCGTGGCTGTAGACCTCGCGCACGTCGGCGAGCTTGGTGCCGGGCTTGACGAGCAAGTTGTGGTCGATCTTGAGGCGAAGCGAGCGCACGATGTGGAAGTCGAACTGGGCGAGCAGGTCGTAGACGGCGTTGACCGAGCCAGCAGTGGAGTTTTCGATGGGCAACACGCCAAACTCGCAGAAGCCGTCGCGTATGGCGCGCATAACGCCCTCGAAGGTCTCAAAGAAGGCGATATCGGGCACGTCGAAGAGCTTGCACGCGGCGATCTGGCTGTAGGCGCCCTCAACGCCCTGGCAGGCAACGGTAGCCGTCTGGGGGAAGGGCGTGTCAAAGGCTGCGGCCGTGGCACGGACTTTTTGCGACACCGTTATGCCCTTGAGCTCGTTGATGTAGCGCTGCTGCTCGGCCTTGCTCATGCTCATGAGGAGACGGAACAGGGTGATGGTCTGGGCCTCGTAGCGCTCGGGTGCGCGGCTGGCGAGGTTGTTGAGTTTGGAGCGCTCGCGGGCGGGGTCAAAGACGGCCTTGCCCATCTCGATCTTGGATTTGGCGACTTCGGTGGCAATGTCCATGCGCTCGATAAAGCTATCGAGGAGCGTGGTATCGATGCCGTCGATGGCCTGGCGAATATCGGCAAGGTCCATGGAGGTCCCTTTCGTGAATCGTTGGCTAGGGCAGTTAATTTGGGACGGGGCTTTTTTAGCTACCCTTTGACTGGCGGTGAATCGATGGGCACCGGGGCAAATGCTCACAGGCATATGGTGGTAGCTAAAAAGCCCCGTCCCAAATTAACTACCCCTGGGGTGGGTGGACTAAAGCTGGCCTGCGTCCTCGAGGAGGGCGTCCCAGATGGCGAGGGCGGCGGCTGCTTCGGCTACGGGGACGGCGCGCGGGACGATGCAGGGATCGTGGCGGCCGTGGACCGAGAGCTCGGCGTTTTCCATGGCGTCCATGTCCACGGTCTGTTGCTCGCGACCGATGGAGGGCGTCGGCTTCACGGCCATACGCCACATGACGGGCGCGCCGGTGGAGATGCCGCCCAGAATGCCGCCAGCGTTATTGGACTCGACCTCGATCTCGCCGGTCTCGGCATCGATGCGATACGGATCGTTGTTCTCGCTGCCGCGCATGGCAGCCACGGCAAAGCCCATGCCAAACTCCACGCCCTTTACGGCGGGAATGCCAAACGCAATCTGCGCGATGCGGTTCTCGATGCCGTCGAACATGGGGTCGCCGATGCCCGCGGGAAGCCCGTAGATGCCGCACTCCACGATGCCGCCGATGCTGTCGAGTTCGTCGCGCGCGGCCAGAATTTCCTCGCGCATGCGACCGGCAGCGGCGGCGTCAATGCAGGGCAGGTCGTTCGTAAGGATCGCCTTGCGGTCGGCCTCGCGATAGACCATGTCGTCCATGGGCAGGTCGGAGATGCCGCCGATCTGCGCGACGTGCGCCATGACCTTGATACCGCGGGCCTCGAGTGCCTGCAGGGCGATGCCGCCGGCGATGCATAGAGGGGCCGTTAGGCGGCCGGAGAAATGCCCGCCGCCGGCGACATCGTGCATGTTGTGGTACTTCACACGCGCCGGGTAATCGGCATGTCCTGGACGGGGCTTGCGGCGCAACTCGGAGTAATCCTTGGAGCTGTCTCTTATACACATCTCCGAGCCCACGAGACGTAGAGGAATCT
>CABSYH010000206.1:0-3458 GCA_902481965.1 uncultured Collinsella sp. | reverse complement strand
GCTCGGAGTCGTACTGTGCGCCGACGCCCGCCAGGTAGCTGCGTTCGGCCTCGGGAATGCCCAGGCGCTCAAAGGTGTTCTTGATGTCGTCGGGCACCGACTCCCAGTCGTGCTTTTGGTCGGTGTTGGGCTTGACGTAGGTGACGATGTTGTCCATGTCCAGGCCCTCGATGGAGGGGCCCCACGTCGGGTCGGGGAAGCGGTTGAAGATCTCGAGGGACTTGAGGCGCAGGTCGAGCATCCACTGCGGCTCGTCCTTTTTGGCGCTGATCTCGCGCACGATGTCGGGCGTGATGCCGGCGTCGAGGCGCTCGAATCCCTCCTCGCCATAGGTGAAGTCGTAGAGGCTGCGGTCGATGTCCGCGACCTCGGTGCGGTTCTTGGTCATTGCGTCGCCCCTTTACGCCTGCTGCTCGGCAGCGGCGGCCTCGGCCTGGGCGCGCTGCTCGGCGGCCTCGCGCTCGAAGGTCTCAAAACCGTTCTTGTCGATCCAAGGGATCAGCGAGGCGTCGTCCTCGCGCACGATATGGCCCTTGACCATAACGTGGACGCGATCGACATCCAGGTGCTCCAGGATGCGCGTGTTGTGCGTGATGATGAGCATGGAGCCGTCGCAGCTCTTGCGGTAGGCATCCATGCCATGGCTGACGGTGGACAGGGCGTCGACGTCCAGGCCGGAGTCAGTTTCGTCCAGGATGGCGAGCTTGGGCTGCAGCAGCAGAAGCTGGAGCATCTCGACCTTCTTTTTCTCGCCGCCCGAGAAGCCCACGCCCAGCTCGCGGTTGAGGTAGGCGGTATCCATGTTGAGCTCGGCCGCGAGCTCCTTGACGCGACGGCGGAACTCCTTGCCCTTCATCTCCAGGCCGGGGCGGCCGGCGATGCTGGCGCGCAAAAAGCTCGACAGCGGCACGCCCGGGATCTCGACCGGGGCCTGGAAGCTCAGGAACAGGCCGGCGCGCGAGCGTTTGTCGGTGGTGAGCTCGGTGATGTCCTGGCCGTCAAAGACGATGCGGCCGTCCTGCACGGTGTAGACGGGGTCGCCCATGACCAGGTGGCCGAGGGTGGACTTGCCGGCGCCGTTGGGTCCCATCAGCACATGGGTCTCGCCGGCGGCGACGTTGAGGTTGACGTTGTGGAGGATGGTCTTCTCGTCCACGGAGGCGGTCAGACCTTCGATGGAAAGCAGCGGATTCGCACTCATGCTGTCCCTCTCTGTATATGGTGTACTCATAGGTGTACTAAACCCTAGGAATCTTCTCGGAATAAAGTTACTATGGGTTCGGCGTTAGTCAAGGGAAAACCCGACTAATCCACTCGACTTTTCAAATTCTGGGACAAAATAACCTGTTGTGTTTGTCCCATTTACTTAAGATTTGGGACAAACAAAGCTGGTTATGTTGTCCCAGATGCGATGGGAGGGTAGGTATGCTCATTTCTTCCAAGGGCCGCTATGCCCTCCGGCTGATGATCTATATCGCGGCGCTCGGTGATGCCGAGGGCAAGATTGCCTTGCGCGAGGTTGCCGACCGCGAGCATATCTCGCAAAAGTATTTGGAGCAGCTGGTTCGTCCGCTTATGAAGGCGGGCCTGCTTAAGAGCGTGCGCGGCAAGGGCGGCGGCTACATGATGGCCAAGGACCCGGCCGAGGTGCGTGCCGGCGACATCCTGCGCGCCGTCGAGGGCAGCACGGCTCCGGTGGCGTGCGACGGCATCGACAACAGCTGCACCCGCAGTGACCTGTGTTCCACCGTCAAGTTCTGGCGTGGCCTTGACGAGGTCATCGAGAACTATGTCGACGGCGTGACGTTGGCCGACCTGGCCGCCGTCCCCGAGATCAACTTTGACATTAAGCTGTAGGGCTGCAAATGGCATCTCTCGACAAGGTGTACAAGCAAATCGAAGTTTTTGCTCGGGAATGTGACGCCGAGAAGGTTGTGCTGTTTGGTTCTCGTGCTCGAGGCGACAACTTACCCAAGAGCGATATTGACATCGCCGTAGCAGGTTGTCGGGATTTCGGCCGTTTCTCATATTTGATTGAGGAGCGTCTTGATACTCTTTTAGATGTAGATGTCGTCAATCTCGACGAGTCCTTGTCGCAGCAATTGCTCGATGAAATTGCCAGGGATGGTGTGATTCTGTATGAAAAAATATGAGAACTTTGCCAGTGCCTTGGCGAATCTTGAGGATGCGCCCAATCAGGATCTCAACAATGATTTTGTTCAGAGTGGATTGATTAATAAGTTCAATCTTCAATTTGAACTGAGCTGGAAGCTCCTTAAGCGTCTGCTCGAGTATGAGGGCGCCACGCTTGCCGCGTCGGGGTCTCCTCGTGCCATCTTGAAGGAGTCCTACCGATTCTACGACTTTATTGATGAGGCAGCCTGGCTAGATATGCTCAGAGACCGCAATACGAACGTCCATATCTACGACAACAAGCTCGCTCAAGATTTGATTCAGCGCATCTTGGACGTCTATATCCCTGCTTTCTGCCAGTTGAGGGACGGGCTGATGGAGCGTTACGGCGAGCTTCTGTTGGCGCCTGACGACCAGTTTGTTTAATTCCTTAAGATTTCGCGGAGGGTTGTTGCCGTTTACCGAGGGGTTGTTGTGCAACAACGGGCGAGCTGGGATACTTAGATTCATCTTTGCAAACTGCACTTTAACTACACCAATGCAGGGAGGATCTTATGCAGCCCAAGCATTCCGCGATTGTGGCAGGCCTGACGCTGGCGCTTTCGTTTGGCGCCGTTGCCGCGCCTGTGACTGCTGTTGCCGAGGAGCCCGCGCCGGGTGTTGCCTCGGATGCCACCGATATCGATAAGGGCCTTTACACCCAGCAGTCTTTTTCGGGCGTGCTGAGGTCGGTTCAGGGGGTCTCGTTTGTCAACGTGACTGCCGAGATGAAGTACTTCACCAAATACGAGAGCCATGGCAACTATAACCAGGGCTTTTCGTATGGCGATGGCTATAACGCGCTAGGTTATTACCAGTTCGACCGCCGTTGGTCGCTTGTTCCGTTTATGAAACAGGTCTATAACTACGACTCTGCTAAGTACAGCATGCTTAAGGACGCGATTGACCGCGGTGGCGAGATTTCCAACGCGAACAACCCCATGTATGCGAACGGCCAGCTCACCGAGCTGGGTCGTATTGCGCAGGAGGCCTTCCAGGGTGCTTATAACACCGACCCTGCTGAGTTCTCGGCGCTGCAGGATGCCTATGCGTATAACTCGTACTATGCGGTGACCGAGGCGTGGCTCAAGAGTGCTCTCGGCATTGATATCTCCGGCCGAACCGACTGTGTCAAGGGCATGGTGTGGAGTATTACCAACATGTGCGGCACCGGTGGCTGCAGAGACTTCTTCCGCTGGGCAAACCTTTCCAACAGCATGACGGACCGCGAGTTTGTGACGGCGCTTTCCAACAGCGTGGTCAATACCGTGGCGCCCAAGTATGCA
>CABSYH010000205.1:0-3459 GCA_902481965.1 uncultured Collinsella sp. | reverse complement strand
GCGTCGACGGTCTGTCCGTGGACGTGGGCGGCGGCGTTCGCTCACTCGCACGCATCGACGAGCTGGCCGGCTACGGCGCGCGTCGCATCGCACTAGGCACCGTGCTCGTGACCGAGCCGGGATTTGCCGAGGTGGCGGCTCGCGGCTTTGGCGAGCTGCTGGTCGCCGACATTGCCGCGCGCGACGGCCAGGTTAAGGTGAACGGCTGGCGCGACGGCGCGGGCGTGGCGCTCGACGATGCCGTGGCGCAGCTTTCCGAGCTGGGTTTTAAGCATCTGGTGTATACCGACATCGCGCGCGATGGCATGCAGGCGGGCATCGATGTGGCGGCGTATCGCCATGTGGCCGAGGTCGCGGGCTTTCCCGTCGTGGCTTCGGGCGGCATCTCGACGCTCGACGATATCCGCGCGCTTGCCGCGGTGGGTGAGGGCGCGATTGAAGGCGCCATTACCGGCCGCGCGCTCTATGAGGGCAACTTTACGCTGGCCCAGGCACTGGCCGCCGCCCGAGGGGAGGAGTAGCCCATGCTTACCAAGCGCGTGATTCCCTGCCTGGACGTCAAGGACGGCCGTGTGGTCAAGGGCGTCAACTTTGTGAGCTTGCGCGACGCGGGCGATCCGGTGGAGCTGGCGCGTGCCTACGACCGCGAGGGAGCGGACGAGGTCGTCTTCCTGGACATTACCGCCACGAGCGACAACCGTGCGACGACCATCGAGATGGCGGCGCATGCGGCCGAGGAGCTCGCCATTCCCTATACCGTGGGCGGCGGCTTTCGCGACCTGGCGGGCATGCGCACCATGGTTGCCGCCGGTGCCGACAAGGTGTCGCTCAACTCGGCGGCCGTGCGTGACCCGTCGCTGATTAGCCAGGCTGCCGCGGCGTTTGGCAGCCAGGCCGTGGTCGTGGCGATCGATGCCAAGCGCGTCGGTTTGCCCGGAGAGCCGGGTGCCGACAAGTGGGAGGTCTTCACGGCGGGCGGCCGCAACGCCACGGGTATCGACGCGGTGGCGTGGGCCGAGGAAGCGGCTCGTCGCGGCGCCGGCGAGATCTTGCTGACCAGTATGGATCGCGACGGCACCAAGTTCGGCTTTGACCTGGCGCTCACCCGCGCCGTGGCGCGTGCGGTGCCGATTCCCGTCATCGCGAGCGGCGGCGTGGGTACGCTCGAGCATTTTGCCGAGGGTGTGATTGAGGGCGAGGCCGATGCCGTGCTGGCGGCGAGCGTCTTTCACTTTGGAACCTTCAGCATTCGCCAGGTGAAGGAGTATATGGCCTCTCAAGGTATTCCTGTGAGGCTGGACTTTTAATGCTGCGGCTTGTCCAGGCACCCGACCTTCCGGCTTCAACCCTCCTCGCGTACTTAAGTACGCGTCGTCGGGCTTGTTGCTCGGAATCTCGGGCACCTGGACAACCCTCGCCGACCTGTGGGATTTCGTTTGTTGCTTGGGAGAAATGATGACTGAGGTAATAGAAGCGTCTGATCTTACGTACGACGCCCGTGGGCTGATTCCTTGTGTGGTTCAGCAATATGACACCGGCGAGGTGCTTATGGTTGCTTGGATGAACGAGGAGTCGGTGGGGCTGACGCTCAAGACCGGCACCACGTGGTTTTGGAGCCGCAGCCGCCAGGAGCTCTGGAACAAGGGCGCGACAAGCGGCAATATGCAGGAGGTCAAGGAGCTCTGGGCCGACTGCGATAGCGATACGCTGCTGGTCAAGGTCGACTCGCCGGGTCCGGCCTGCCATACCGGCAACCGTACCTGCTTCTTTAAGAAACTCGCGTAGGGTGGGCGCTCGACCAGGCGCTTGGCCAACCAGAAAGGATTGAACTATGGGTGTGCACACCGCAAATGTTCAGGATGGAAATATTGGTGAGACGCTGACAGGTCTGGCCGAGGTGATTCACGGTCGTCGTGATGCATCGCCGCAGGAGAGCTATACCGCGCGTCTGCTGACCGACGTCGAGGATGAGCTGCTCAAGAAGCTTGCCGAGGAGGCGAGCGAGGTGATCATGGCCTGCAAGGATAACGATCACGATCACATCCGCTACGAGGCCGGCGACCTGGTCTACCACCTGCTCGTGACGCTCGAGCGCTACGGTATCACCCTCGACGAACTGGCCGGTGAACTCAACGCCCGCCGCCACTAGTCTTAGTCGAGGGGTGTGGGTTCCCATTCGCCGGTGGGGTGGGGGATGTCGAAGGTTCGGTAGCCGCAGTCGTAGGCGTGGGCTTGTGCCTCGCGGATATTCCAGCAGATGTCGCAGGCGCGGTGCGCGTCCGAGCCAAAGGTGATGGGTACCTCGGCGTGGGCAAAGCAACGCAACAGCCCCGTCGAGGGGTAATAGTCGTCGAGGCCCTTGCGCGGCGCGGCGGTCGAAACTTCAACGCGGCGGCCTGTATCGTGTGCGCACTCTGCCATCTGCTCCCAAAACGGTGCCGTATCAAAATCGGGCGCAAAGCCTTCCTTCGAAAAGCGCATGAACAGGTCGGGGTGAGCCATCACATCAAAGTTAAGCGGGCTTTCGCAAGCGCGGCACCAGTCGTCGACGTAGCGCTCCCACACGCCGCGTACCCCCAGGTTTTCCCAAACGTGCAGGTCGGTGTTATCGTCGATCCAACCGCAAAGGGAATCGGGTGTATCGGGGCGAGCGACGTTTTCCGTTCCCGCCGTACCCGTGGCACCGGCCATGATATCGCCTGGGTTGCCAATCCAATGCACGCTGCCCAGGCGTACCACGGCGCTCTGGGACCAGCGCTCAACCAAAGGCTCGCAGCCCTCGTACCAATCGCATTCAAAGCCATAGATAAGCTCGAGCTCCGGCGCAATCTGCGCGGCGAGTTTGCGGGCGTCCTCAAAGGCCAGACGATGTGCCGGCAGGTCGCCCTCAGTAACCTGCACTTCGCAGTTGGCGTCCATGCTGGCGGGCAGGGTGAGATGGTCGGTCGAGACCATGACGCGGCAGCCGGCCGCAGCAGCGGCGCGAACGTTGTCCTCAAACGAGGCATGTCCGTCCGAAAACGAGGTGTGGGTATGGCAATCGACCAGCGGGCAGGCAGACATGGCGACTCCTTTGCATTTGGCGAATCCGCTCCATTGTAATGGTGCAGCTTTCAACACGCCGGGCATGCCGGAGCTCGAAATCGATTGGAAAGGCTGCGCGGCGCGTGGTGCGGCCTCGCTTGCGCTTTCAAAACATGTACATCAGCCTCCAAAAGCTGCAAAAAATGACATGTTTGGAGGCTGACGTACACGTTTGAGTGGAGCGGGCCGGCGTTGGAGCGCGCCAGCACTTGCGCCCAGCAAAAGTCGCACCTATCCCATGACGCCGCCCCTGCGCCGCCCGCGATGTGCTAGCGTTTGGATGAACAAAACGAGCCCGCGCGGAAAGGATCCGGACCGTATGCAATGCCTGTCTCTTATACACATCTCCGAGCCCACGAGACGTAGAGGAATCTC
>CABSYH010000204.1:0-3472 GCA_902481965.1 uncultured Collinsella sp. | reverse complement strand
CCTCTCTATTCGTCGGCAGCGTCAGATGTGTATAAGAGACAGATAAAGTACTTCGCAAATGCGTCGTTGGGGGCGCCGATAGGAAAGGCCATCTCGTTTTGGTGCTCAGCTCTTGCGTCGGCGGCGTCGCCATCCGCCCAAACCTCCTTCGCCATGCGAAAGGCCGCCCACGCCTTGGGCCATCCCGCGTAAAACGCCGCATGCGTAAGGATTTCCGCTATCTCAGCCCTGGTCACCCCGTTACTCTTTGCGGACATCAGATGATATTGGAACGAAGAGTCCGTCAGACCCTGCGCCATCAGAGCCACCACCGTCACCACGCTGCGGTCTCGAAGGGAAAGCCCGTCTTCTCGGCTCCACACCTCGCCGAACAGCACATCGTCATTGAGCTGAGCGAATTTGGGGGCAAAATCCCCCAGGGCGTCTCTGCCCGCCGTCTGTTTAATTGCCATGATCAATTTCCTCCTATCGATGGTTCTGGACACGAATCTGTCTCCGCGCGGCTAAGTAGCCCGCCTAGATTTCCATGCCCATTCGTTGCACCTGTTCCAGAGCGGGATGCCCGGCGATATCGCCCACACCGTTCACGCCGTCGGCGAAAACCGTTTTGCCCATTACGGACCACCCCTTGCGCTACCGATTTGTATTGACGAGAATGAAGGTAATACCTAAACCTGACTTTAGGTCAAGGAATGAATTCGAGATTTATTCGGAGGGGCCATGTACACAATCGGACAGGTGGCGGAAATGTTCGGCTTGCCCGCCTCAACGCTGCGGTATTACGACAAGCAGGGATTGTTCCCGGGGCTGGAGCGGACGTCCGGCATTCGCCGATTCGGCGATACGGAACTCGAGGCGCTTCGGGTCATCGAATGCCTGAAGAAGGCGGGAATGGAGATCAAGGACATCCGTCTGTTCATGGAATGGTGTGCAGAGGGTCCATCAACATACCCCCAGCGCAAGGCCATGTTCGAGGAGCGGAAGGCCCACATGGAGTCGGAGATCGCGAAGATGAACCGCGCGCTGGACATGTTGAAGTTCAAATGCTGGTACTACGAGCAGGCGATCCAAGATGGCAACGAGGATAGAGTGAAGGCGCTGATTCCCGACGATTTGCCAGAAGAAATCAAAGGCGCCTACGAGAACGCCCACGCTCGATAATGCCGCCCGATCTCAAGGGAATTCGGTGAGGAGTCCTCTTCGGTTAGTGATGTACTTCTTTCCCTTGATGTCGTAGCGCTTCGCCTCATAGAAGACGAAGGCGTCGCGGAGGTAGGAGATATAGCGCCCGACGGTGACGTGGTTGGTGGGAACCCTGTTGGCGTCGAGGACGTTGGCGATGTTGTTGGGCGAGTTGAGGTTGCCGGAGTTGTCCATCACGTACTCGGCCAGCCTCTCCAACACGGTGGAGTCGGTACGTATTGCGGTCTACCCAAGCCATAATCCACTCCTTCTCGGTTTCGAAACTCGATCATTTCTAAAGTTTCGAAACCGAGAAGGCAATGTACACAAGGATGCATCGAGGAGCGAATCCCAGTAGCGCCATGTCAGCAGCGATGCCGGGCGCATTCGCACGTGCTACAATCCAACCACCAGAGATGAAAACACAGTCCCCGTCGGGTAGTCGTGGGCGTGCGCTAGTCCGCATCAGTAACCTGCCTCCTTGGTTGTCCCTTCTCTGCATGGTCATCTACATAAAGGAGGAACCAACCATGCAGATCAGCGTGTCGTCCACCCTGACCGTATATCACGACGGTCAATTCTGGGTCGGGCTGGCGGAGCACGTCGAGGGCGGAAGGTATGGCGTCGCCCGCATCGTCTTCGGCGCGGAGCCGTCCGATGAGGAGATTCTGCAATTCGTTACAAGCGAATGGGAGAAGCTCTCGTTCTTCGGCGACGAGGCCACGAAAACAAGCAAGCCCGCGAAGAACCCCAAGCGGCGCGCTCGCGAGGCAGCGAAAGCCCTTAAACGGCCCGCGGTGAGCACCAAGGCACAACAGGCTCTCGCGGCACAGCGGGAAGCAATGAAGCGGGAATCAGCTCATGCAAGAAGCCGACGCCACGCGGAAGAGGCTGATGCGCTACGAGCAGAGAAAACTGAAGCGCAAGCAGAAGCATCGTGGGCATTGATCGCTATTTGCAGCAAGGCAAACCATATACAGCAGCGGCGCCAGTTCCACTTGAAGCCGACGCCGCGTAGACGCTGATGGTGACGGCTATGCACGGGCACGTGCGCGCCACCGCACTTCACAGCTTGTTTCTCAAGTATTTGGGACGCACACGCGGCGTTCAAAAATGCGGAGCGGCTCCGCATGGCTCAAGACTGAGCCGAGGTGCCCTACTTCTCGCCCTCCAGCAGCCCCACGATGCGGTCGATGTCGACGGCAAAGCAAGGCCTTCCCTCGCGCTCGTAGCGGTCGAGGTACGCCTGGCACTCGGAGACAATGCGCTTGGTGTTGCCATCGATGATGCGCTGGAGCGTCTCGTAGTAGGCCGAGCCCTCGGTCCTGAAGCGGCGCTGGTAGGCCTTGGTTATGGGGAACATCTTGATGTAGTGGATGCCGTGGCGGCAGCCGGGGCGCGTCGTGGGGCGGGGTGGCAACGCAAAGTACTGGTCTTTGGGCACGTTAGGGGCGATGTTGGAACGCAGCGGCACGGCGAAGTCCCTGCGCTTCCCGCGGAAACGCAGCCTCACCACCACGATGCAGGGGCGATTGTGCTTAAGCATGAGCTCGCGGTCGCCCTCGACGAGGTCGAAGAAGTCCTGGGAGATGGATACGATCTTCATCGGTTACGCCCCCTTCATACGAAGCGGGGCCCGCATCGCTGCAGGCCCCTACAGGTGGGCGATATTCTACGCCTTGCGGCACCCCGTCGCCCACGGAGGTTAAACGTACACGTAAGCCGTACTCTGAAAGCCGCGGCTTCCGGCAAGTAGTTTATACCACGAAAGCTCGCTTTCAATGCGCATAGCTCGCAAAATAACACTCGCTGGGCCGTCACCCCTGGCAGTTACCCTCCAATCTTCATTGGAGTCAGCAGGTCAATTCATATATTCATGGGGGTTTATCCTACCGTCGGTGAGCGATTTCGTTAGGGAGTCGAAGCGGTCGAGGATGTCGACGACCTTCTGCTGGGTGCCGATGGATGGGGCGGGAATCTCGACCCTCGATAAGTCCACAAGCGCGGCTTCGATTACCTTTTTCGGTTTAGCGTATTGCTCTTCAGATCATCGTGGTGTGCTCGTAGCCGCGCTCCACGAGGAGCCGCTCGGCAACGTCGAGAATCTTCTCGACCGTCTCCTCCGGGTACTTATTGCGTGCCACGGGCACCTCCGTCCTTGTTATCGCGATAAACATACCATGAGTGGCGTACGGGTCGAGAAGGGCTGGCGCCAAAAGAGCCCAACGGCCGTTACAGCTTCTGTCTCTTATACACATCTCCGAGCCCACGAGACGTAGAGGAATCTCGT
>CABSYH010000203.1:0-3513 GCA_902481965.1 uncultured Collinsella sp. | reverse complement strand
CTGTAGTAGTGCGTGTCGAGATAAGCCATGTCGCCGGCCTCGAAGGCGGGGTTCTGCTTGAGGTCCAGGCGCGGCGAGTCCACGTGCGCGCCCAGGATGTTAAAGCCCTGTTCGAGCGGGGCGGTGCCCAGATTGACGAGCATAAGGTCCTTGCCGTGGTTAGCGGCATACACCTTGTCGCCTGCCTTAAGCTCGCGGCCTGCGGCGATTACGGTCTCCAGGTCGACGTATCCCGCCTCCTCGGCCATCTTGATGCCGGCCTTGACGCACAGGCGCTCGGTCTTGTTCTCACTCAAAAACTGCTTATAGCCGCGGCAAAGCTCCTCGAGCTCCTCGATTTGCTGTGGCGTGTACTTTTTCCATGCGCAGGGACGCTCCATGACGCAGGCTCCTTTCGGATCGATCGTGCTGGTTGATGTACCGTGAGCCATCGTATCACGCGCGGGCTCACGGTGGCGGGGGAGCTTGATGTGAGGTGGCCGCGGGGCGGGGAGCGTGTAAACTGGAGTGAGCAAACCGTGCCCAGCCCAAAGCGAGGTATTCAATATGTCTGACAAGCGCCGCACCTTTGCCGTTATCGACGGCAACTCGCTCATGCATCGCGCCTTCCACGCCGTGCCGCCGACCATGAACGCGCCGGACGGTCGCCCCACCAACGCGATCTTTGGCTTTCTGAACATGTTTCTCAAGATGATCGATACCTTTAACCCCGACGGCGTCGTCGTGGCGTTTGACAAGGGTAAACCGCGCGTGCGCATGGAGATGCTGCCGCAGTATAAGGCGCAACGCCCGCCCATGGACCCCGATCTGCATGCGCAGTTCCCTATGATTAAGGAGCTGCTCGCCGCGCTCAACGTGCCGATTCTGCAGTCCGAGGGCTGGGAAGGCGATGACATCCTGGGAACCATGGCGCGCCTGGGTGAGGAGGCCGGCTGCGACATGCTACTGGTGACCGGCGACCGCGACATGTATCAACTCGTGACCGAGCACGTCAACGTGGTCTCGACCCGCAAGGGCCTGTCCGACGTGGCGATTATGACGCCCGAGAGCGTGGACGACCTGTATCACGGCATTACGCCGGCGCTCGTGCCCGATTTTTACGGTCTAAAGGGCGATACGTCCGACAACATCCCCGGTGTACCGGGCATCGGTCCCAAAAAGGCGAGTGCGCTCATTGCGAAGTACGGTAGCCTGGACGAAGTCATCGCGCATACCGATGAGGTCAAGGGCAAGATGGGCGAGAACCTGCGTGCACACATCGATGACGCACTACTGAGCCGCAAGGTTGCGACAATTCGCACCGATGCGCCCGTCGAGCTCGACTTTGAGGCGACGTCCTTCCCGGCGTTTTCTGCCGATGAGGTTTCCGCGGCGCTGGGTACGCTTGGTATCACCGCCATGCAGAACCGTTTCTTGGCGCTGATCGGCGGCGAGGGCGGGGCTGCTGCCTCCAGTGTGTTTGAGATACCTGCTATGGTTCGCGCAGCCGCCGGCGATGCCGACGCGCTTGGTGCCGTTGCGGCTGAGGTCTCCCGCGCGATTGATGCCGGCGAGTGGGTCGCCGCCGTGGTGGACGACGACAAGGAAGAGGGCGCGCTCTTTGGGCTGACGCGCACGCTGTGGTTGGCGACGTCCAAGGGCCTGTTCGCGCTCGAGGAGGGCGACAGCTGTGCGGCGGCTGAGGTTGAGGGCTTCAACTTCGCTCACGGTGTGATCGCCGGCGTGCTTGCGCGCCTGTTTATGGAGGGCCGCGTGGCGAGCCCGGATACGAAAGCGCTGCTGCACGAGCTTTCGCCCATCGATTCTTCTGAGCCCGAGCTCATGGATCCGCTCGCTGCCGATTCCACGCGTATCTTCGATACCGTGGTCGCTGCCTATCTGCTGGATTCCGATCGCTCCGAGTTCGATGAGGCATATCTGGCCGATACCTATCTGCAGATGGCGTTGCCTGCGGCGCGCGGTGCAGAGGGTGCTGGTGAGGACGCTCCGGCGCCTGCCGCCCGTACTGCGGCTCTGACGCTGGCGCTCGTGGCGCCGTTGCGCGAGTGCATGGCCCGTGAGAACGCCGCCAACGTGTTCGATGGCATCGAGATGCCGCTCGTTCCGGTACTTGCCAAGATGGAGCGCGCGGGCATGCTCGTGGACCCCGACCGCCTGCACAGTCTGTCCGAGGGTCTGGCGACCCAGATCACCGAGGTCGAACGAAGCATTCGCGACCTTGCCGGTGACGAGACCTTTAACATCGGCAGCCCCATGCAACTTTCGCATGTGCTCTTTGATGTGATGGGCCTTCCGACCAAGGGCCTCAAGAAGACTAAGCGCGGCTATTATTCGACCAACGCCAAGGTGCTGAGCGACCTTGCGCGTGACCACGAAATCGTGCGTCTGATCTTGGACTGGCGTGAGAAGTCTAAGATCAAGTCCACCTATCTGGACACGCTGGGCCCGCTATGCCGTGGTGACGGTCGCGTACACACTACGTACAACCAGACCATCACGGCAACGGGGCGTCTGTCCTCGAGCGACCCGAACCTGCAGAACATCCCGACGCGCTCGGAGCTGGGTCGTACCGTCAAGACGGCGTTTTCGGCAGGCGAGGGAAGCGTCTTTTTGGCGGTGGACTACTCGCAGATCGAGCTGCGTCTGCTGGCGCATCTCTCGGGTGACGAGCATCTGGTACGCGCCTTTAACGAGGGCGAGGACTTCCATGCCGAGACGGCGGCGCGCGTGTTTGGTGTGCCGGTGTCCGAGGTAACGCCCGACTTGCGCAGTCGCGCCAAGGCCGTGAACTTTGGCATCGTGTATGGCCAGCAGGCCTACGGCCTGTCGCAGTCGCTGCATATCTCGATGGCCGAGGCACGCGACATGATCGACCGCTACTACGAGGCCTACCCGGGCGTGCGCACGTTCCTCGACAACGTGGTGGCACGCGCCAAGCAGACGGGCTACGCCGAGACCATGTACGGCCGCCGTCGTCATATTCCGGAGCTCAAGGCCAAAAACCCGCAACTCCGCGGCTTTGGCGAGCGCACGGCCATGAACCATCCCATGCAGGGAACCGCCGCCGACATCATCAAGATCGCGATGGCCCGCGTAAGCCGCCGTCTGGAAGAGGAGGGCTTTGCCGCCCACATGATCTTGCAGGTACACGACGAACTGGACTTTGAGTGCCCCGTCGATGAAGTCGAGCGCCTAACCACCATGGTCCGCGACGTCATGGAGCACGTAGTAGACCTCCGCGTCCCCCTAATCGCCGAAGCCAGCACCGGCATAACCTGGGCCGACGCCAAATAGGGAAGTGCCCACAACCCTAAAGTAACCAAACCAGAAGGGGGCTCCTTGCCAACAAGGAGCCCCCTTCATTCCAAAAAATCAGCCAAGTATCTAGGCGCCAAGACGCCACCCAGACGGCGAGCAAGTCACCCAAGGACCTGGCCGGGCGAGGCGGGTAAGTTTTTCGTAGATTCCGCACGAGCCGGAAAGCACTTAATGTGCTTTCCGAGCGAGCCCAGG
>CABSYH010000202.1:0-3529 GCA_902481965.1 uncultured Collinsella sp. | reverse complement strand
CGAGATTCCTCTACGTCTCGTGGGCTCGGAGATGTGTATAAGAGACAGGCGCTGGGGATTCACCAAGCCTTTGGACTCGTAGACGCGCAGAGTCTGCGGGTGCATGCCGGTCAGCTCGGCCGCCACGCTGATCATGTACAGCGGTTTGTTCCTATTGTCCTCGGCCATGCTACCTGACCCCTTTCCGTCTCGTTATCGTCCATCATAAGCCCGTGGGCGCGGGCGTGCGCCGCGACCGCCCTAGTACGTCGCCTTGTAACGGTTGACCTTCTCGCGATAGTCGCGTGTGTCGGTCTCGCGCAGCTTGGTCATGGCATCGCGCTCGTCATCGGATAGGTTCGTGGGGACCTGCACCTTGATCTCGACGAGCAGCGCGCCTGTGCGGCCACGGTGCTTAACGTCGGGCGCCCCCATTTCCTTAAAGCGGAACTTCTTGCCCGTCTGGGTACCCGCGGGCACCTTCAGACGAACCGTCGCACCGCCGGGCGTCGGCACGTCCACCGTGCAGCCGAGCGCCGCCTCATAGACCGAGACCGGTACCTCCATAGTCACGTCGGCACCTTTACGCTTAAACAGCGGGTGCTCCTCCACATGCGTGGTCACGACCAGGTCGCCGCGCTCGCCACCCGCAACGCCATACTCGCCGCGACGCTTGTAGCGCAGCTTGCCGCCGTCGACCGCACCCGCAGGCACCGAAACCGTGATGGTCTGCTGCTCGCCCGTCGAGGGAATGCGGTAGGTGACCTTGTGCGTCACGCCGCGAAACGCGTCCTCGGCCGTCACGTCGACAGTCAGCGACAGGTCGCCGCCCTTGCGCGCGCGGTTGCGGCCCGCACCGGCAGCGCCCGCGGCCCCGGCAAAGCCCGAGCCCCAATCGCTGCCCCAGGCGCCGTTGCCGCTAAAGATGCTGTCAAAGATATCGCCCCAGCCGCTCGCGCCGGCACTGGCTCCGTAGCCACCGCTATACGCGCCGCCCGCGCCCGGCATGCCGCCAAACATGAGCATCTGGTCGTACTCTTTGCGCTTCTTCTCGTCCGAAAGCGTCTCGTAGGCCTCGCTGATCTCCTTGAACTTGGCCTCATCGCCGCCGGCATCGGGGTGATATTTTTGCGCGAGCTTGCGAAACGCGCTCTTGATCTCTTTGTCGGAGGCGCTCTTGGATACGCCCAGGATGTCATAGAAGGTTTTGCCTGCAGCCATCGTAGCTCCTCTCCTGTTTCATCCGCCGCCCAGCGGGCGGCGGCTCATGCTTTCATATGGCACTAGGCCAGAAAGGGCCCCGGGTGTTGCCCCGGGGCCCTTCTCAATTACTCCTCGGTGCTCTCGGCCGTATCGGCCGCAGCATCCTCGGGCGCCGCTTCGGGCTCCGGTGCGGGGCGCTTCTCGCCACCGTAGGTCACCGTCACCATCGCGGAACGCAGGATGCGATCCGCCATGCGGTAGCCCTTCTGGTATACATCGTTGACGGTCTCGTCGTACTGCGATGCGTCCTCGACGCGACCCACGGCCTGATGCTCGAGCGGATCGAACGCCTCGCCCTTGGGGTCGATGGGCTCAACGCCCTCGTGCGCAAACACATCGAGCAGCTTGGCATGCACCGCGTCGACACCGTCGACGAACTGCTTAAAGTCGTCGGCAAGCTCCTGGCTGCGGGCATGGTCGATCGCACGCTCGATATCGTCGACCACCGGCAGCAGCGCGGTGACGAGCTTCTCGGTCGCGCGCTCGCGCTCGGCGATACGCTCATTGGCGGTGCGGCGACGGAAGTTCTCCCAGTCGGCCTGCAGACGGGCGGTGCGCTCGGTGGCGTCCTTTGCCTTGTCCTCGGCGGCCTTCTGAGCCTCTGCCGCAGCATCGAGCTCGTTGCGCACGTCGGCAAGCTCTTTCTGAGCCTGCTCGAACTTGAGCTTAAAGTCGTTGTCGGCGGCTTCCTCACCGGCGCGGATAGCGGCTTCCACCATCTCGTCCTCGGTCATCGTCGCCTCCTTGTTGGAATCCTCTACCTGGTTCTCGACAGCCTCAGCGGCCGCGGCCTCGTTGGCCTCGGTATCGTCGACGGCCTCTACGGGAATCTTCACGTCCTTCTCCTCAGAGTCAACGGGGGCGGCGCCAGCGGCAGCCGCCTCCGTGCGAGCTTTACGGGCGGACATGATTACTTGTCCTCGTCGTCCACAACCTCGTAGTCGGCGTCGACAACGTCATCGTCGGCAGGCTGGGCGCCAGCGGCACCGTCGGTCTGCTGCTGAGCGTCGGCGTAGACAACCTGGGCCAGCTCGTAGGCCACGGACTGCAGGGACTCGCCGGCGGCCTTGATAGCCTCGACGTCAGAGCCCTCGAGCGCCTTCTTGGCGTCGGCGATAGCGGCCTCGGCCTTGGACTTCACGTCGGCGGAAACCTTGTCGCCCAGCTCGTTGAGGGTCTGCTCGGTGGAGTAGCACAGGCTGTCGGTCTGGTTGCGGACCTCGACCTCTTCCTTCTGCTTCTTGTCCTCCTCGGCATGAGCCTCGGCGTCCTTGACCATACGATCGACTTCGTCGTCGGAAAGCGCGGTGGAGCCGGAAATGGTGATCTGCTGCTCCTTGCCGGTGCCCTTGTCCTTAGCGGAGACCTTGACGATGCCGTTGGCGTCGATGTCGAAGGTAACCTCGATCTGCGGCACGCCGCGGCGGGCAGCCGGGATGCCGGTCAGCTGGAACTTACCGAGCGACTTGTTGTCGCGAGCAAGCTCGCGCTCGCCCTGGAGCACGTTGATCTCGACGCTGGTCTGGTTGTCGGCAGCGGTGGAGTAGACCTCGGTCTTGGAGGTCGGGATCGTGGTGTTGCGGTCGATCATCTTGGTCATGATGCCGCCCATGGTCTCGACGCCCAGCGACAGCGGGGTAACGTCGAGCAGCAGGATGCCCTCGACGTCGCCGGTAAGCACGCCGCCCTGGACGGCAGCGCCATCGGCAACGACCTCGTCGGGGTTCACGGACATGTTGGGCTGCTTGCCGGTCATGGTCTTGACGAGCTCTTGGACGGCGGGCATACGGGTGGAACCGCCGACGAGGATGACCTCGGTCAGATCGGAGAGCTTAAGCTTGGCGTCGCGCAGGGCGTTGGTGACAGGCTGCTTGCAGCGCTCGAGCAGGTCGCGGGTGATCTTCTCGAACTCGGCGCGGGTCAGCGTGTAGTTGAGGTGCAGCGGGCCGGACTGGTTCATGGTGATGAACGGTAGGTTGATGGTGGTCTGCTGGGCGGCGGAGAGCTCCTTCTTGGCGTTCTCGGCGGCCTCCTTCAGACGCTGCAGGGCCATGGGGTCCTGACGCAGGTCGACACCGTTCTCCTGCTGGAACTTATCGGCCATCCAGTCGATGACGCGCTGATCCCAGTCGTCGCCGCCCAGGTGGTTATCGCCCGAGGTGGACAGAACCTCAAACACGCCGTCGGCGAGGTCGAGGATGGAGACGTCGAAGGTGCCGCCGCCCAGGTCGAAGACCAGGATCTGTCTCTTATACACATCTCCGAGCCCACGAGACGTAGAGGAATC
>CABSYH010000201.1:0-3532 GCA_902481965.1 uncultured Collinsella sp. | reverse complement strand
CTCGTGGGCTCGGAGATGTGTATAAGAGACAGCATCAATATCGGCGACAAGGCGGACGATCCGGTCTTTACCATCTCCGACCTGCTGATCCATCTCTCGAGCGAGCAGATGTCTAAGCCTGCCAAAGACGCCGTCGACGCCGAGATCCTCGACGTGATCGTGGGCGGCCGTCCCGTCAAGTTCGATGAGGACGACAAGGACGCCCCCAAGGAGCCCGTCAAGCAGATGTTCCTGGATATCCTCAAGGAGCAGTACGACGTCGAGGAGGAGGACTTCCTCTCCGCCGAGATCGAGGTCGTGCCCGCCGGCCCCGCCCGCGACATGGGCCTCGACCGCTCCATGATTCTGGGCTATGGCCATGACGACCGCGTCTGTGCCTACCCCTCCATGCTCGCCCAGATCAACGTCACCAACGTGGAGCGCACGATCATCACGCTCATCGTCGACAAGGAGGAGATCGGTTCCGTGGGTGCCACCGGCATGACGAGTCGCTTCTTCGAGAACACCGTCGCCGAGATCATGATGCTCGCCGGCGAGGACAGCCCGCTGGCTCTGCGCCGCGCGCTCGCCCGCAGCCGTATGCTCTCCTCCGACGTGTCCGCCGGCTTCGACCCGGGCTATGCCGGCAAGTTCGAGACCAAGAACGCCGCCTTCATGGGTCGCGGCCTGTGCTTTAACAAGTACACGGGCAGCCGCGGCAAGGGCGGCTCCAACGACGCCGACGCCGAGTATGTGGCCCTCGTCCGCGACATCATGGACGAGGCCGGCGTGGACTTCCAGACCTGCGAGCTCGGCCGCGTCAACGCTGGTGGCGGCGGCACCATCGCCTACATCATGGCCAAGTACGGCATGAACGTCATCGACTCCGGCGTTGCCGTCCTGTCCATGCACGCCCTGTGGGAGGTCGCCAACAAGGCCGACATCTACGAGGCCTATCGCGGCTACAAGGCCTTCATCGAGCGAGCCTAACCAACCCTTCATCAGTTGCGGTGAAATACGGACTAAACTGGCCCATAAACGGCCAAAACAGACCGTATTCCACCGCAATTTCTTTTTTGGCAGAGGAGAGTTCATGCTGCAGGTCATCATTTCGCCCGCCAAGCAGATGCGCGCGGCCCAAGATGCTTTTGAAGTCCTGGGCATCCCACCCTTTGTGCGCGAGACGGCTCGCCTCCACCGCGCACTGCTAGATATCGAGCGGAATGAAGGCAGCGGCGGCCTGCAGGCGCTGTGGAACGTGAGTGACAAACTGCTGGGGCCTTGCCTCAACACCCTGCATGAGTTCGGGCCCATCCTGAAAAGCGGCGATCTCGACAATCCCGCACTCGCTCGCCACCTCTCCCCTGCCGTCATGTCCTATCACGGCATTCAATACCAGAGCATGGCACCCGAGGTGATGGATTCCGCGCAGCTCGCATGGCTGCAAGACCATCTGTGGATCCTCTCCGGCCTCTACGGGTGCGTTCGTCCCTTTCATGCCGTCGAACCGTATCGGCTGGAGATGGGCGCGAAGCTCGCCGTTGACGATGCCCGAGACCTCTACGCGTTTTGGAGCGACATGCTCGCGCGGGCTATCGCCCCGGCAGGCTCAAACACCACGATCGTCAACCTCGCCAGCGTAGAGTATGCCAAAGCCGTTCTGCCCCACCTCGCGGGCGACGCCACGGCCGTCACATGCCTCTTTGGCGAGGGTATCCGCAACGGGAAGCCCATCCAACGGTCGACCGCCAGCAAAAAGGCGCGCGGCTCCATGGCGCGGTGGATGGCAGAAAACAAGCTCGAGGATGCAAGCGAACTTACCGCATTCAACATCGGCTATCGCCACGTCCCCGAGCTCTCATACCTAGGCACCCTCGTGTTCATCAACGAACAGATGCTCTAGAGCCGGCACCCAACACTGACCCGCTCAGCCTTCTCTATATAACTTGCGGTGGAATAATTCCTATTTGAGCCTTTTTCGCACAATCAGGAACTATTCCACCGCAACTTTTATGAATTGGCTGCTAGGCTCGACACCTATTCAGCTAGACCGTCGGCCTTTGCAATCCCGTTTGTCGAACCGTCCTGATAGACAATCTTGACGTGCTCGACCTCGGACACCGCAACACCCGACGGGGGCTCCAGGCGCCATTCCGTCAGCGCGATATCCATCGTCGTGGGCACATCCCCTTGATCTTTGAGCTTCACCGTCAACGTTTTGAACGTCGCATCATACGTCACGCGTTCGATTTCCTCACCAGGAATAGACCCACCACTCAGCTGCAACTGCACAAACCCATCGCACGGGTACCAATAATCGCCCGGAACGGCGAGCGTATTGGCATTACCGCCAGTACTCCTCACCGTCATAATCGGCAGGCCCTCGTCGGCCTCAAACTCCCAGGCGGCGCCGCCGCGACCGCCAAACGTCCAAATACAAAAGGCAATCACCAGCACGGCAAGCACCGCAAAGCCAATCGCGACCAACCCATGGTGTGCACGGCCCTCCTCGGCCGATACGTCCCATTGTGTCTCTCGATATAGATGCTTGTCTTCCATGTACGCCTCCCCACGGGCACGCTTGTTAGGCCAATCGTACCCATTCAGGCTATACTTGAGCCCATGACATAACGGGGAGCTTGCAGGACAAGACGGCAGGCTGAGACTGGGCGCGCCCGCCCTGACCCGCAAACCTGATATGGGTAATGCCAACGAAGGGAGCCGTGCCAATGAGCACACAGACCGAGCCCAAGCTCGTCACGCAAATCGACTTCGCCCGCGCCGGGCAGATCACACCGCAGATGAAGGAAGTCGCCGAGCGCGAGCATCGCGACCCCGAGTACATTCGCGAACGCGTGGCCGACGGCCGCATCGCCATCCCCGCCAACATCGTGCATATCAAAAAGGGCATGCGTGCCTTTGGCGTCGGCGAGGGCCTGTCCACCAAGGTCAACGTGAACTTGGGCATCTCGGGCGACAAGGCCGACGCCGCTGAGGAATGGAAGAAGGTCAAGATCGCTGAGGACTTTGGCGCCGACGCCATCATGGACCTCTCCAACTCGGGCAAGACGCGTCAGTTCCGCCAGCAGCTCATCGACGAGACCCCGCTCATGGTGGGCACCGTCCCCATGTACGACGCCATCGGCTACATGGAAAAGCCGCTGGTCAAGCTTACCAAGGACGACCTGTTCGAGGTCGTGCGCGCGCACGCCGAGGACGGCGTGGACTTTATGACCATCCACTGCGGCATCAACAAGTCGGTCACCAAGACCTTTAAGGAGACCGGCCGCCTCATGAACATCGTGAGCCGCGGCGGCTCGCTGCTGTTTGGTTGGATGGAGGTCACCGGCAACGAGAACCCCTTCTATGAGTTCTACGATGAGTTGCTCGAGATTTGCCACGAGTACGACGTGACGATTTCGCTCGGCGACTCCTGCCGCCCGGGCTGCCTCTACGACTCCAACGACGCCACCGAGACTGCCGAGATGATCGAACTGGGCAAGCCTGTCTCTTATACACATCTCCGAGCCCACGAGACGTAGAGGAATCTCGT
>CABSYH010000200.1:0-3602 GCA_902481965.1 uncultured Collinsella sp. | reverse complement strand
GAGATTCCTCTACGTCTCGTGGGCTCGGAGATGTGTATAAGAGACAGATACAACTGGTTGCGTATGGTGTCGCAGGATCTGGATTGGGAGCCGATTCGTCGGCAGCATCGCCGGATTCTCGAGGCCATTAAGAGGGGCGATACCGATGCGGCGAGTTATCTGGCAGAGACGCACTTGCACCTGATGCCCGAGGAGCAGGGCCCGGTTATCGCCTTGCATCCCGACTATTTTGAGCTGTCCAAAGACTCGTTCATCTAATCAATCCCCATATAAGTTGCGGTGAAATAGGGACTGTTTTGTGACCTAGGTGGCGCAAACAGTCCCTATTTCACCGCAACTGCGTTGGGGTGTGACCGGGGCACAAAGATGCGGTGCCGCTTGGAGGAAAAGACCGGAAGCAAAGGTCCATTCCTCCAGACGGCACCGCAGCTGTTTTGATGGCTCGGCTTTTACCGAAGTGGCTCAGTTGAGCGCGACTGCCAGCCGATTATACAAAGCGGCTCGGGGGCGTGTCGCTTCCGTCACGTTCTATCAGCATACAAGACGGTTTTGGTTCTTGTTCGTGACGGAAACGGCGCGCTTCCGAGCCGCTTTAAAAGAAAGGGGGCGAGGTCTAGGGCACGCCCCCTTTCACGATAGAGAGCTAAACCTAGCCGCGGACCTTCTTGACGACGTCCATGGCCTCGCGGGCGATCTGCTCGACCTTGGAGAAGTCGCCGTCGGCAAACAGGGCCGGCTTGACCATCCAGGTGCCACCGCAGGCGATGATGGCGGAGGAGCTCAGGTACTCCTCGACGTTGGCGGTGCTCACGCCGCCGGTAGGCATAAAGCGGTGACCGACAAACGGAGCGGCGAGGGCCTTGATGGTGTTCAGGCCGCCATACTGGGACGCGGGGAAGAACTTGGTGACCTTGAGGCCCAGGTTCTCGGCTGCGGTGACCTCGGAGGGGGTCACGGTGCCGGGAAGGACGGGCAGCTCGATGTCGATGCAATGCTTCACGACGTCCTCGTTGTAACCCGGGGAGACGATGAACTTGGCACCGGCGGCGCGGGCCTGCTCAACCTGCTCGACGGTCAGGACAGTGCCGGCGCCAACGCACATCTCGGGCTCGGCCTCGGCCATAGCGGCGATGCACTCGGCGGCGCAGGCGGTGCGGAAGGTGACCTCGGCGGACTTCATGCCAGCTGCCATAAGAGCGTGGGCGAGCGGGGCGGCGTCCTCGACCTTGTCGAGCACAACGACCGGCACGATGCCCAGGGACTCAAGCGTGGTGTAGAACTGATCGAACATGATGTTCCTTTCGATGTGTGGCGCGCATGGGCGCGTGATTACCAAATGTGCTGGTCAGGAGCCGATTTTGGATTGGTTATCGGAGGCACCGCTTGGGGTTCAAGCAATTCCAAAACCGGCTGCTCGACCAGTCATGTAGGGAATGCCAGGCAAAACCGGAATGGGACTGGTGGTTTTGCCCGGCCGGAGGAATCGGGGAGCGGGCCGCAGGGGTATGGGATTGGAAAGCTGCGGCCCGCGGAATGGAGACGGACTAGCGCGCGACGCGGGTGCCACCGTCGGCGGCTGATGCTACGGCTGCGATCTCGTCTGCGGTCACCAAGTTGGAGTCGCCCTTGATGGTGAGCTTGAGGATCGAAGCCGCAATCGCGTAGTTGACGGCAGCCTGCGGATCGAAGTCGTTGATGAGGGCGTGGACCAGGCCGGCGTTGAAAGCGTCGCCGGCGGCAACACCCTCAAGCACGTGCACATCGTGAGCAGGGGAGAACCAGTGCTCGCCGCTCTCGGCGTCATAGAGCATGCCCATCCAGATGGAGCGCTCGACGCAGGAGATGTTGCGGACGACCGAAGCGACCTTCTTGCAGCCGTACTCGGCGCAAATCTGACGGGCCATCTCGACGTAGGTGTCGCGCTCCTCGATGCCGTGGGCAAGGGAGCCGGAGACACAGGTCATGCCGAGGCCGGCGAGTGCGTCCTCGTCGTTGGCGATGCAGATGTCGACGAGCGGCAGGAGCTCCTTCATGGTGGCCTGCGATTTCTCGGGCGACCACATCTTGCCGCGATAGTTCACGTCGCACACGGTGGTGATGCCCTTGGCGCGGCAGGCGGCGAGCGCATCCTTGCAGGCGGCAGCCATCTCATCGGAGACGGCGGGGGTCACGCCGGAGAAATAGAAGACATCGATGCCCTTGAGGATCTCGTCCCAGTTAAAGACGTCGCGCTTGGCCATGTTGATGGCAGAGTACTTGCGGTCGTAGACGCAACCGTTACCGCGCTGCGAGGCGCCGACCTCAAACACATAGGAGCCAAGACGGTCGCCCTGACGCACGACGCGCGTGGTGTCGACGCCGTAGGCCTTCAGCGAGCGCAGCGCGCACTCGCCTAGGCGGTTGGCCGGAACAACGGAGACGTAAGCGGCCTTGTCGCCCTGGTAGGCCAGGGAAAGCGCAGTGTTGGCCTCGGCGCCGCCGTAGCGGACGTCAAACTCGGTTGCCTGCTCAATACGCAGGTGGTCTTTGGGTGAGAGTCTCATCATGATCTCGCCGAAGGTAAGAACCGTTTTACCCATGGTCGCGCAGCTCCTTTTACTCGTGCGTACACCTTTGATATGGCGTTGGCACGCAGGTGCCAAGACGGTAGGGTGCGTCTTTGCACCTGCGTGCCAACGCTCGCCGAAATCGGTTTACGAAATCGGTTTCGTTTCGAGTTGTAGTATACTCACCTACAGCGTTTTGCAACCGAGATTTTTAAAAAATGCCTAAAATGGCTCAGACTGCCGACATTGGGAAACGGGGTGCGCTATGGCGCAGATGAGAATCAAGGACATTGCCGCCGAGGCGGGCGTGAGCCCGGCCACGGTCTCGCGCTATCTCAACAACCGCCCCGGGCAAATGACCGAGGAGACCCGTGCTCGCATCGCGGCAGTTATCGAGCGCACCGGCTATCGCCCACGTGCCGCCGCGCGCAATCTGCGCAGCTCACGTACGAACCTCATCGGTGTGATTCTGGCTGACATCGCCAACCCGTTCTCGAGCGCCATGCTCGAGGGCCTTTCCGCCAGCGCCGCGGCGCGCGGCTGCTCGCTCATGACGGCCATTAGCGGCAACGACCCCGCTAAGGAAGCGGAGTCGCTCACCAGACTTATCGATGCCGGCGTGGACGGCCTGGTCGTCAACACCTGCGGAGGCAATGACGAGGCGATCGCCGCGGCAGCGGGACGTCTGCCCGTCGTGCTGCTCGACCGCGACGTTGCCGACGGCGGTGTTGACCTGGTGACATCTAACAACCGTGAGCTGGTCGCCGGCTTAGTAGACGCCTTGGCAGCTGCGGGCAGCGAGCGTCTGTGCCTGCTCACCGAGGCAAGCGACGATAGCCCCGTGCGTCGAGAGCGCGCCGAGGCCTTTGCCGACGAGCTTTCGCGCTGCGGCCTTGCGGGCGAGGTCGTCACCCTGGCCGACGGTGGCGCCACGGGCGTCGGTCGCTTGGACGAGACCATCCGCGGCTATGCAGGCAAAAAGCTGTCTCTTATACACATCTCCGAGCCCACCGAGACGTAGAGGAATCTCGTATGCCGTCTTCTGCTTGAAAAAAA
>CABSYH010000199.1:0-3677 GCA_902481965.1 uncultured Collinsella sp. | reverse complement strand
ACGAGATTCCTCTACGTCTCGTGGGCTCGGAGATGTGTATAAGAGACAGCGTTATAGATGCGCACGCGATACTTTTTGCGCATGAGAATGCCGGCGTCTTTTTCCTCGTAGGCCGAGTTGCAGTAGTCGTCAAAATACAGGCTGCGAATAGTGTAACCGCCCGCCCGCGCATGCTTGTCCAGCTTAAACACCGGCGCCATGCGACAGGCAAGCGCGGCGTGCTCGCCCTCGTTAATGAGATATTTGAGCTCGTGGCGGTAACGCTCCTGCGTGGTACGCACAGGCGGGGCCGCCAAGCGCTCAAGCAGCGCGCTAGCCCTCCTCATATGTGTCCTCCACGACCTTACCGCCGTCTTGCACGTAAAAACACTTCATGCCGTAGTGCTTGCCGTCGTCGGTCACATAGTAGTCAAACGCATCTTGCGTATAGCCGTCGGAGTTGTTGGCACGCACGCGTACAAAATACTGGCCGGCATCGGGCGCATCGCAGGTCACCTCGGGAAGCAGCACGTCCTCGGCCTTAAAGACCACGTCGCTTATTGCATAGTCACGCGCAAGCTCCACGGTGTAGCGAATGTCGCGCGCCTCAAAGTCGTAGGACGCATCCCAGTTAATACGCAGCTTACCGTTATCGATCTGCGGCACGCCGATGAAGAACGGCATGGGCTTTTTAAAACTCTCGCGAAAGCTCTTGTAGTTCTCCTCGATCTCGGAGGGAATCGCCTCGGCGATCTGCTCGTATTGGTCCTTGGTGACAGGCAGATGGTCGATATCGGGCGAAGCAAAGACCAGCGATTCAGTAACCTCGCGGTAGTGCTTGATCATCTTGCTCAGGCGTGCCTCGGTCATATACGAACGCAGGTCCTTGACGGCGCGGTCGAGCTCGCTGCGGAACGATTTGCTGCGCAGCGCACGATTAAACAGTACGTTGCCCCAGTAGTTGCTTGCGCCGCGCTCCCAGCTCGCGTAGTCCGAAAACCCGGTAAGAGAAAGCTCCAACTTACGCAGCATGCCGTCGTTATCCCAATCTAAAAAGTACCAGGTATTTGAGTTGAGCGGGCTGTACAGATAGCAGTTACGGTTCTGCGTATCGCAGTTGCCCGTCAGGATCTGAAACGCCAGCCAATAGACCAGATTCTCGGTATCAAAGTAGGTATCGAGCACATCATCGATCTTTTGCGATTCATCGTTGAGCGCATCGAGCATCTCGATGAGCTTGGTGTGGTCCGAATCGCCCTTAATCTCGAGCATGCCCTCAAAGTTTGCCTGGTTGTAGTCGGGATCATCGGCAAGCTTAATAGTATCCTCGTAGCGATGGAAATCAAAGCTGTTCACCTTGTACAGGTGCCCGCTCTTATCCAGGCCATGTGCCTTAAGCGCCGTCTTGTTGAGCTGCTCCACCTGCGTAAACAGGCCGTAGTCCTCAAAGGTATCGTTGGACTTTTCGGTCTGGTCGCACACCCACAGATGCACAAACTGCGTGCGAAGGCCCATCATCTGGGGAATCCCGCGGATAAGGTCGCAGGCCATCTTGTTGCGAAAACGCATACCCTCGCCCATGTGCTTGTTGAGCGCAATCGCGCGCTGTTGGCGCCAGGTACCCTTGCCCTTTTTGAGCTCCACCTTGTAATTCTTTTGCGAGTTCATGCTCGATGTCTGACCGCGCACCTGCACGGTAGCATTGGGCGCTTCCTCGCCATAGCCAACCTCGCCGGCCACCGGGCCGTCTTCGTCGCCCGCCTGCAAAAGCCCCATTACCTGATAGCGCGTCACACCCATGTCGGCGTAGTCATACACCGAGTACGTATTGATCTCGGCCCAGCTATGATCGGTGTTCTCGGAGCTGTTACCGCGCGAGACCGTCAGGTACATGGTCACAATGCCCGAGTCGTCGTAGACCTCGTACAGCTCGTCCTTATCGCGAAGGTGCTTGGTCTCGCCCGAGGCCTCAGCCTTTTTAATCTTGTCCTGCTTTTTGACCTTTTTGGTCGAGGATTCGTCCTGAGACGAGCAGCCCGAAAGCAGCAGCGCACCGGCAGCCGCCTCAAACAGGCGGCGGCGAGACATCATCCTATCGGTCATCAGAACCTCCCCAATGTTTTTGGTACAGGCGAACCACCATACGTTCAAACGCACTGCGCGGCTCACCGCCCACGCGCTTGTCCTCGTAGCATTGCTCAACACGGTCGAGCACCCGGCCAAGTTCGGTAAACCAGCCCGATTTGTCGGTCGCCACAATGGGCTGCTGGCTCAGGATACGATACGGCAAGTTGGCGGTATAGGTATCGAGCCGCAGCAGCGCCACGATAAAAAACACTGCCGCACCCAACAAAAAGCCAAAGCCGTAAAACTGCTGCGGCAAAAGCAACGACACGGCAGTCGCCAGCCCGGCCACACCCGCAAACAGCCCCGAGGCCAGCACGGCTCCCTTATAGTCGGTAAAGTACAGCAAGATAAGCATCACCGTATTGCCCACGGCATACAGGCCATAGCCCACGCACAGCGTGCGAAAATACCCGTGCATAAGGTTGTTAAAGCCCAACGGTAGGGCCGACAGCACCGTGGTCTCGAGCGAAATGACCGCCGCGGTCACAAACAGCTGCTTGAGCGCACAAAAGCGCAGTTCGCTGTTAAGCGTGGAGAGCATCTCCTCCTCGGCCACCACAATATCGCCTACCACGCCGCCGTCATTGAACAGACTGTAGTAGTCGCGGTAGCGCGGATAGAAGTTGACTTCGACCGAGACCACAAAGTTGACGGTCGTGACCAGGATCGTCAAAAACGCAATAAGCGCCGGTACATCGTAGTAGGGCGCACCATAAAACAAGCCCTTGACCTGCACGCCAATGGGACCGGCCCAAATAATCACCAGGTGCGCAAAGAGTCCCAGATTGGTTAACAGACCCGTGAGCGCCAGCGGCATAAACTGATCGAGCCACCGCAAAAAGGGCCAGGGGCTGCGGTCGCTCTGAGGAAAATACCGGTACAGCAGTACCACGTCCCAGGCGAGCATGACGCCGTAGCCCAGAGCAATTGACGCCAACAGGCCCTCGATCGGCGGCAGTCCCAGCGCCAGCGCGGCCAGGGCGCACAGGCACGCCACGCCAATAGCAGCCGCAAAGCTGCACAGGATGCCGCGGTAGTCCTTGATGGCCGTGAGGTAACTCATGCCGTTCCAGTTGACGATCATAATGTTGAACAGCCACAGGCATAGCAGCCCCTGCAGCAGCGTGGCGCCCGAGAACAGCAAAAAGACGCCGTAGAGCACCGTGCCCGCAACGAGCATGACAGCATTGGAGCCCCAAAACGAAGGCAGAATCTCGTCCTCGCGCTCGGCAAACAACATATCAGCCAAAAAGCGCGTGACCGGCATGGAGAAAAAGCTCGTGAGCAAAAGCGAGGCCAGCAGTGTGTAGGTCACCATGCACACCAGCAGATCCTGGTTGGCACGGCCCACACCCCACAGACCGCACAGCACCAAGATACCCACCTGGAGCAGAACGCCCAACAGCATGGGGCCCGTGCACACGATGCCGGCGTAGCCGTAAGCGCGCATCGTGGCAAACAGGCCCTTGCGCCTAAACAGGCGCTTGAGCTCAAAACCAATTCCGGCCACCGGCTACTCCTCCTCTCTGGGCAGGTTAAACGCAAGCGCCGTCTCGTCGTACCTGTCTCTT
>CABSYH010000198.1:0-3749 GCA_902481965.1 uncultured Collinsella sp. | reverse complement strand
GTCTCGTGGGCTCGGAGATGTGTATAAGAGACAGATGGCGGGCTTGACCTGACCGTTCTTGCCGGCGGCGTTGACGATGCCGGCCATGAGCATGGCGGCGATGCCCTCGGCGGCAAAATCGACGAACGGCGAAGTGGTGGTGATCTGGATCACGGCAGCCGAGATGAGGCCAATGACGAGCGCCTGGCCGATGTTGGGACGAACGACCAGGATGGTGAGGCAGAAGGCCGAGATGATGAACTCGGGGCTGATCATGCCGCCCGAGATGCCCGAGATGGCCTTGCCGACGGTGAAGTTGAGGATGAAGCCGGCGGCGAGCAGGATGGCGAGCAGGACGAGGGCGCGGACATCGAGTTTGCCGCGGTCGGCGGTCTGGACGGTGCGGGGCTGGGCGGCGGTGGTGTTCTGAGACATGGTGAAAATCCTTTCGGAATGGGAGTGCAAGAGAAAAGCGGAGGCGCGTGATGCGAATGCGATCGGGCTCGAGATAGAAAAAGGCCCCCGGTCGAAACCGGAGGCCTTCCAATCACCTAGAGCGCAAAAACAGGCGTGAGGGACTCACTGTCGACCGATCGTATTCGCATCACGCCACCACCAGTTGTTGAGAGACTTCATCGTGTTCTTCATGTTGGTGGCTCCTTTCGTGATGCCGTGGCGCGGTCGCACCTAGTTGCTGTTGCGCTGCACTATAGCACAGCGAAGTGTGTGCGGGGAAATCTTTTTTGAAAAGATTTCAGGCGGGTTTCCCGTCGGTCAAAAGAGCGGGCTGAGCGGGCGAGGCTGCCATTGCTGCCTTGCCCGCTCAGCTAAGACGTTACTCCTTATTGCGACGGTAGAGGAAGTAACCGCCCGCGGAGATGACGGCAACGCCAGCGATGGCGAATGCAGCCACCACGCGGCCATCAAAACGATCACCGGTGGTGGGCAGGCCGCCCTTGGTGTTCGTCTTGTTGGTGGTTACCGTGGTCGTGGTGTCCGACTTGCCAGGCTTCTCGGGCTTGGTGGTGGGCTGCTCGGGCTTAGCGGGCTGCTCGGGGGTACCGGGCTGCTCAGGAGTACCAGGCTGCTCGGGAGTGCCAGGCTGATCCGGGGTGACCGGATCGGTGGCAAGAGCGTCCTTGGCGTAGGTGATGGACACCTTGAGGCCGTTGGTCTCGGTGTTCAGGTCGCTCGGGGTGAAGGGCTGGTCGAAGTTCTCAGCCTTCAGATAGGCGCGCATCTCCTGGAGCAAGGCCTTGCACTTCTTGTAGGTGTTCTCGGTAGCAGCCTTGCCGGCCTTGTTGGCCAGGGCAGTGCGGCCCTCGGTGGTCGTCTTGGCCAGCATGGCGGTGTCGACTTCCTTGTTCTGCTCGATGAGCTCGTTCTGGAGCGCATCGAGGTAGGTGCGGACGCTGGTGGCGAATTGTGCGCGGTTCGCGAAGCAAAGCGAGTTGATGTCCATCAGGACGTAGTTAATGGAGTTCTCGGGCTCCTCGTTGTTCACGATGTCCGTCTCGCTGCAGTGACCATAATCAACGGTCTGGTCGCTGAAGTAGGGGCTGACTTCGGTCATCAGAGCGGAGTATAGCGGGATAGCGACGGAGAACTCGGCGCAGGAGAGCATCTCCCACTGGATGGTTGCAACCTCGGGGTCATAGCCCTTTCGAATCTGGAAGAGGTTGGCCTCGGCGTTGCGGTCGGAACCGATGCTGCTGACACCGTCAGTATTGGCATTAAGGCCGGGGACTTTTTCACCGCGGTTGCCGAAGGCGCGAATCAGCTCAAACGTGTTCCAGTCGGACTTGCTGGGCTGGAAGAACAGCGGCTGCATCTCATGAACCATGGCACCGAGCGTGACGTCATTCTTGTCCTTGTCCTTGACGATCTCGTAGTCGGTGCCCTCGGTCAGCGGAGCCATAAAGTAGTCGCGGCCCTGGATATAACGCGCCCAAGAGCCCATGCCCGTATTGTTGATAGATGCACCGTAGGTCTGGGCAACATCGAACTGTCCGTCTTCAAAGTACTTGGCGAAGCCCTTCTCTTCGGGCATAGTCTTGATCCCCTCAGAGTGGAGGCAGTTCTCAGGATCGTCAAGATTGACCTGGAAATTGAGGTTACTAATGTTGGGGTTGACCGAAGCGACGTCGTCGGTCAGCTTCATAGCGATCCACTGGTGGCCGGAAAGCGCGGCGAACAGCCAAGTCTCGGTGTTGTCGGCGATGACAATCTGGTCGTTGGAGCAGACGCCCTGCTCGTCAATCAGACTGCCGATAAGCTCGACGCCCTCGCGGGCCGTTGCGCTCTCGCCCAAGATGACGCCCGCGTAGCTGTACTCGCCGATGCCGGTATTTTTGACCTCGGGATTTGCTTTGTGGGCATGCTTGGTCGTGGGATCCGCTGTCTTGGCATCGTCGTTGTAGGAGGTGCTCAGTGTTGCGGAGCAGGAGACGCCCTTCTCATTGATGCCGGCCTCGGAGTAGGCATCCCAGCGTCCGTCCCACTCAGCAGGATGGTCACGCACGTAGCTGTAACGATACGTAGTCTTGGTCGAGGTGTAGGAGAATCCGGACTCGTCCGAGCTGTAGGTATGACCAGGGCCATAAGAGGGCTCGATGCCATAGTGTTTGAGGTAACGAGTGCCAATGTCCTCGGTGCGGCCATAGTACGTGTTACCGTCGGCCGTAAGGTTCTTGCCCATGTACATCTGCGTGCAGGCGAGCGCAGACGTCGGCATGGACATGATGGTTGCAGCTCCAAAGGCGAGGCCTATACCTAGCTTCTTGAGCGCGTTGACGGGGTGAGTTTTCCTCATTTTCCCTCCCAGCGTGCGAAAGCCCTCTGTCGCCAGAGGGCTTCAGCCAATAAAGACACCCCATTAGCGTAACGAACTGGAAACAATATTCATCTATGAAAGACACTTACTCGATAAGCGTGATGAAATATGCGACGAGCGGTTAATTGTACTCAGTTTGTAGCTTTACTTTAATAAAGACGCCCTGTAATTACTGTAGCCGAATAAAGTAGCTGGGAATGCCTGAAATGAAAATCCCCTGCTGTTTGGCAAATGCATAAACAGCAGGGGAGACGATAATTTGATGAATATCATACCAATGTGGAATTACTTCTTCCGGCGGTGGATCACGTTGATCGCATAGCCGACGAGCATGGCCAAAACGATGATGATAAAGCCGAGCAGGGGATTGTCGTTCATAGAGTCCTCCTATTTTCCGAGCGGGGAGAATTCGTCGACGATGAGGTCGAGGCATTGTGGAAGCGCGCGGGCTCCAAAGACGCCCGAATTGCTGGAGATAATTTCGCCATCGAACTGCATGCCCAGCGACGGGGTGCAGGTGATCTTGGCTTCCTTGGTCTGGATGATCTTGAACTGCGGGCGCCCGAGTACCTTGCCGGCGGGGTCAAGCGCAGCGGTGATCACGGTAGGCAGCAGCTGCACGGTGCGCACGGGTTCGATGACCGCAATGTCGACCATGCCATCGTTCATGCGGCAGTCGGGGAACAGGTTGATGTCGTTTTGGATGACCGAGGTGTTGCCGGCCATGCAGCAGATGCCGTCGAGCTCCTCGACAATGCCGTCATGCTCAATCGTAAAGTGCGCTACCGTAGGGTTGGGCGTGGCGAGCGCAGAGAGGAAGTAGGCGATCTCGCCGATGTCGTTTTTGGTGGGGGCGGCCTTCATCATGATCTCGGCGTCGAAGCCCGAGCCGGCGATGATGATGAAGCCGTGGCGCTTCTCGTTGCCGTTCTCGTCG
>CABSYH010000197.1:0-3749 GCA_902481965.1 uncultured Collinsella sp. | reverse complement strand
TCGCCGGCTGGACCTACGACCGCGACGGTAACGACCCGGTCGACTTCAGCAAGCCGCTGGTCGGCGGCGGCGACCACGCCACCCTGTTCGCCCAGTGGGACATGGTTGTCGAGGACAACTCCATCGACGTCCTCTACGTCGCCAACGGCGGCACGTTCTTCGACGGCAGCGACGCTCTCCAGGGCGTGACCGACGGCGACGGCGTCGCCCGCCAGCCCCTGGCCCCGACCCGCGAGGGCTACACCTTCGCCGGCTGGACCTACGACCGCGACGGTAACGACCCGGTCGACTTCAGCAAGCCCGTCCAGGGCGGCGGCGACCACGTGACGTTCTACGCCCAGTGGACCAAGAACGAGACGCCTGCTGTCCAGACCCACAAGGTCAATTTCTATGTTGATGGTTCCACCACCACTGTTGAGGTCGAGGACGGCAAGACTGTTGCTCAGCCCAGCGATCCTTCCGTTGATGGCTTCAACTTTGTCGGCTGGTCTTCTTCCAAGGAGTCCTTCAAGAAGTTTGACTTCTCTACTCCTATCACCGAGGACACCACTGTCTACGCCTTCTTCACCGCTAAGACCCCCAAGTCCGATTCTTTGAAGAAGGATGATGGCAAGAAGCAGGTTGCTGCTGACAAGAAGGACGAGGCTAAGGCCAAGAAGAACGCCGCTGCCCTTCCTACCACTGGTGACCCGACCTTTGTTGTGACCTCCGCTGCCGCCCTTACCGGCGCCGTGGCTGTCGCTGTGGGCATGTACATGACCAAGCGTCGCGAGCACTAATCACTTCTAGTGTTTACTTCCGGGCTTAATTAGCCCAAACCTGATAGCCGCGTGGGGACCCGACCCCCACGCGGCTTTTATGTTTGAATTATCTTGCGTGAGTTTTGTCGGCTCCTACATCCGTTTTTAGATGTCCACGTCATGGAAAAGAGCGCCGCTGCGATATATGCAGCGGCGCTCTTTTTTGTTGATTCTTATTGTGCCAGCTCGGTCCTAGGCCAGTGCGCGTACGTTCGAGGAGATCTTCAGCACCAAAAACTCGGTCGAGGAGCCCAGCTTGAGCAGGTCGCCGTCGTGGATGGGAATCTGCTTGTCTTCATCATCGGCGGTGCGCAGCGAGCGTGGCTTTTCGATAACGGTGGTTGCGCCACTGCGTGTCACCAACATCGTTCCATTAGTGGAATGAAGGCCGCTTGCGAGCCACGTGCCGTTGGTAAACGCTATGCGCAGGTGCCGGCGGGATACGTCGGGTCCTACGTTGGTGACGGCGTTTCGGTCGTGTGCAAAAGAGCCTAGAACCGTACCCTCGGGATCGAGGCTCAAGGGATAGATTGGCGGCAAGGCCGAGCCGTCTTTCGCAAGCCTGAGCAGCCCTAGTTTTGCAGGGGGCTTGTTGACCTTGCAGTTAGTGTCCTGCGCCTGGATCGCCTCGGCGGTTTCGAGCGTGCCAAAGGTCTGGGCTAGCTGTGTTATAGCAAAGTCTTTGACCTCGGAGGCGGCGGCATTTGGATCGGCCAGACATCCGCAGACCGTTAGCGCAAGGAGCTCCAAAAGGCGCCGGTCGCTTTGCTTGAGGCCAGGCGTGACGGCAATACGGTCAAAGATATTGCGCAGGATGGAACCATCGAGCCCCCAGTGTTCGAGCGACGTTGCCATGCGCTCGAGGGCATGCGCCGTAATGGCTTGCTGGCGAGCGTTGGCGGCCGCTGGACTGCTGCCGCTGTCGATTTTTACGGCGGCGGCCAAGTTCTGGACGCTCTGCGAAAAATCGGTAAACATCTCAGGGTCAATCTTGTCGGTACCCGGAACGACGTGCACCACGCGTCGCGACAGAAACGTCTTTTCGGTAATGCGAAACCTTGGAGCCGGTTTGGAGCCCATCGGCTTGTCCGAAATCAAGATGCGCGCCGCTTCTCGATTATTGATCTGCAGGTCGCACTTAAGGAAATCAAAGAGCACCTCGGAAGGTGTTTCCGCACGCATGATGCAAGGCTCCTTTCTGGTGTCCGGGGAAGGTGTTAGATGCAAAAGCCGGGCAGGACATAGGTCATTTGGTCCGGATCGTTTCCGGGCGTTGCCCAGCTAAACACGTCGCCGTCTTTTCCAACGCGATTAAAGTACGTCGAGTTGGCGCCCTCGCTGCAGTCGGCGCTGGGGGTGCGCTCCCAGTAGCAGATCTTTTGGCCGGCGACGGTGCGGATCATGGCGTCGTTGGCGGTCAGACCGCTTACGCCCTGCTCGCGGTAGAGCTGGTACTGCTCGCCTTCTCCGCTGTAGAGGGCAGAAAGGTACTCCCAGCCTTCTGCGAACGTTTCGGGCGCCTGGTAGCCGCACAGCTCGCTCATGGACGGCAGCCACAGCTTGTCGTCGGTGGCGGTAATGCTGGAGGCGTCTTTGGTGCCGCCGGTGTTGTTGGTGAGCTTTCGCACCGAGCGGATCTGATTACGGAGATCGTCGGGCAGCGTAGCCATGCCCTCGTCTGCCAACCATTCGCGAAGCGACGATTGCTCCCAACCGCCCGTAGCGGCGCTGTCATTTACGGCGCGCATGGCGATGGGGGTACGGAACATAAAGGTGATGCCCGCGGGGAGGCCGTCATCGGTGAGCGTGTCTGCCTTAAAGCCCACGATCTGGACTTGTGCCTTGGTGATCCCGTCGGAAAGCCTGACGGTCTTGGTGTTCTCGTTTTCGAGCGACTGCTTGCTGTTTACCAGGTGGTAGGTTTCGGCAATCGCGAGCGCCTTTTTGCTGGAAGATGTCTCTTGGATTTTTCGGGAGATCAGGGCGAGTTCTTCCCAGGTGTAATCGTCGAGTGACGGCTTGATGCCGTGCGACAGGTCGATGAGCCCCCAGCACCCCGTGGCAAGGGCGGAAGCTGCGATGCCGGCAACGCAGACGCCGCCGAGCGCGAGCGCAGTGCGACGCGAGATGACCGGGTGGTGCGTCTGAGCCTTGTTGGGGCCGGAAGCCTTTGGTTGCTGGCTAAAGTCGACAGGTCCGGGCAGCGGCGTGCGCGGCTCAAAATCGATGTCTTTAATCCAGGCATCGAGCTTGCCGACAATCGTAGACAGCGGCGCGCGCTGGGACTGCTCGTTATGGATGCCACTCATGATGACATCGACAAGCTTTTGGTCGCCGGGTAAGCGCGCCTCGAGCAGCTCGGGCTCGTGCTCGATCTTGTACAGGTAGGGCGACTGGTCCATATGCTCGTTTAGACGATATGGCGTGTGGCCGGCATAGAGCGTGTAGAGCACGCTGCAGAGCTCGTATGTATCGATGCTGGGCGACGTGCGCAGCGGCGCCAGCTCGGGGGTGCCGTTGCGCCAGATGCCGGTGGGCATGGTAAACGAGGGGTCCGAGCGCTTGATGCTCGAGCTGCCCAGATCGACCAGGCAAAGGTCAAAACTGCAGCGTGCAATCTGCTGGGCAAGGGGTCGGCGCGTCGTTCGAATAATGATGTTGCGCAAGGAGATATCACGGTGCACAAAAGGTGCATCGAGCTTTTGGGTACTCAGGAGGATCTCTCCCAGGCGTTTTCCGATTGCGGCGACGGTGTTTGCGGGAATGCGGCCGCCCTCGGCGGGGTCGGTTAGCTCTGCCGCGGCATCGCGAAGGGGCAGGCCTTCAATCCATTCCATAAGGATGACCGGTGTGTTGCCGGCATAACCGTAGCCATAGGTTTTGGGAAAGCCGCCCAACAGTGAGACGACTGCAAGATCTGTCTCTTATACACATCTGACGCTGCCGACG
>CABSYH010000196.1:0-3759 GCA_902481965.1 uncultured Collinsella sp. | reverse complement strand
TACGAGATTCCTCTACGTCTCGTGGGCTCGGAGATGTGTATAAGAGACAGGGCCTCGGCCTCCGCGACTTTGCCGTCGACGATGACTAGGGTAGCTAATTTGAGACGGGGCGTCTGCACCCGCGGCTGCGCGAAGATGAACGATAAACCGTCGCAATGGAGTCTAATGAGCTCGCGACCGTTCTATTTTGACTGCACGCTGGCTAAGTGAGTAGGCTTTATTGGAAATCCTGAGCACCCGACAAATTTGCTTCAACAAACCCGCAGGTCACAGACTTGTGCTTTGGTGGCGTGGTCGGCGATTCGACAAAAGTCTACTCACTTAGTTTTGAGAGACGCTAATTGTCCGCAACGAGACCCCAGCCGGGGCGATTGATGCTCAAATGTAGCCAATTTGGGACGTGTCTCTTTTAGCTACCCCATGGCCGCTACGACGCCAGTGTGGCAATGACGGCTTCGTCGCCGGCATATATTAGGGTGTTGCCGTCGGGGATGATCGTTTGGCCGTCGCGCTTGAGCATCACCACAATAAACGGATGCTTGCCTTGCGGCACGTCGCGCAGGCGCTGGCCGGCCAGGCGACCGTGGGGCGTTATGGTGACCTCGCGCAGCGTAACCTCGGCACGCTCTTCGAACGTTGGGGCGGCCATCACCAGCAGATCGCCTTCCTGGATCACGGTATCGCCGTTGGGCAGCACCGGGTGCGCCCCGTCGCGCAGCACCAGGACCACAAGCATGTCCGTCGCGCTGCCAATGTCCGCGAGCGAGCGTCCGGCAAACGGATGTCCAGCGCCCACCTTGAGCTTTACAAACGACATGCCATCCTCGTCGCGGTAGTCGTTAAAGGTGCGGCGCACGTCGCCGGTCGCATCGATCATATCGAGCTTCTTCGCCACCGCCGGCAGCAGCGAACCCTGTACCACAATGCTCGACACGGCAATCACAAAGACCAGGTCAAATAGGTCGTGCCCACCGGGAACGCCGGCAACCACGGCAAAGAGACTAAAGACGACCGAAGCCGCGCCGCGCATACCCGCCCAGCTTACGAGCGCAACCTGGCGGGGGTTCGTCTTAAAGGGCGCCAGGAGCACGCCGACGGCGATGGGGCGGCTCACGAAGAGCATAAACGCCATGAGCGCCAGGCCCGGCAGCAGCATCTGCGGCAGGCGTGCGGGCGTTACGAGCAGGCCGAGCAAGAAGAAGATCGTCATCTCCGCCATTTCGGTGAGGGTGTCAAAGAAGTGCGCCATCTCGACTTTGCCGGTGATGTCGCTGGCACCCAGCACAATGCCGGCCAGGTATACAGCCAAAAAGCCGTTGCCGCCCAGATAGCTTGGTAGTGCGTAGGCGACGATCGCCACGGCGAACAAAAAGATGGTCTGCGCGCCCTCGGCCGTTGCATGTGCGCGTTCAATCAGGCGGCCCGCCGCCCAGCCGATGGCAAGGCCCAGGCCCGCGCCTAGAATGATCTGCTTGGCCAGCAGTGCGGGAATGTTGATGTCGCCGCCGGCCGCGAGTGTAGCGAGCACAGCGGTGAGCATGTAGGCGACGGGGTCGTTGGAGCCCGATTCGACCTCGAGCAGCGAGTCGGTGCCGCCCCTCAGCGAAAGGCTGTGCTCGCGCAGAACGCTAAAGACGCTGGCCGCGTCGGTGGACGCCACGACCGATCCCAGCAGCAGGCCGCCGATCCAGTCGAAGTCCAGCACAAAGTGGGTGAACATGCCGGTGATGCCGGCAGTGATGACGACGCCGAGCGTGCTCAGCAGCACCGCCGGCGCAGCGACGGGCTTGGCGCGGTCGATATTGGTGTTAAAGCCGCCGTAGAACATGATGAACAGCAGCGCCGTGCTGCAGACGGTTTCGGTGAGTGCGTAGTCGCTAAAGTCGATATGCGTCGGGCCGTTGACGCCCAACAGCATGCCCAGCGCGATAAAGATGAGCAGGGTGGGGAAGGGGAGTTTTTTGCCGACGGGTTTGATGGTCAGGCACAAAATGATGACGAGGCCGATAAAGAGAAGGATCTGGTTCATGGATAGTGTCCGCTCCTGGGTGGTTGGCGTGGCACGGTCAGTTGTCTGCGGTCATTTGTACCCAGAGATGGTGGGTTTATGGGGTTGGATTGCGGGCGTGCGCGATATCGTCATAGACGGCTGCCGTCTTTGCCTCTGCTCGGAAACCCTTTCCAGCTTTATTGCAACGGAGTACAATGGGTAACGTTTAAGTTCAACTTGAAGTTTTAGTTGCGGCGCCGGGCTTCGGCCGCAATGCAAGGAGAGGCGTACCATGGCGATCTATGTGACATCTGATGCTCACGGGCACGTGCGTGCGCTTGACGAGGCCCTGTCTAAGATCTCGTTGACGTCCGACGACACGCTGTACGTGCTGGGCGACATGATCGATCGCGGGCCCGATCCGGTCGGCGTTATTAAGCTCGTGCGCTCGCTGCCCAACGCCCGCGTGCTCAAGGGCAATCACGAGCAGATCATGCTCGATGCCATCATTGGCCAGGATCCGCTCGATGCCGAGACCTGGGATATCAACGGTGGCTGGACGACGCGCGAGCAGCTCAACGACATGGAATTTGAGGCATACGAGGAGCTCGTGCGATGGATGGCCGCGCTGCCGCTCTACGCGGTGGTCGAGACCGAGGAGCGCCCGTATCTGCTGGTACATGCTGGAATCGAGATGAAGGCGGCGCGCGCGTTTTTGCTTGAGCATGGTGTCGATTGTGCCGATGGCGTCGGAGCGGTGGGTGCCGATCGCGAGCTGCTGCAGCAGATGCTCGCAGTGCAGTCGTCCGATGACCTGCTGTGGATTCGTCACGGCTATTGGGATGTGCCGACCGGGCTGCTTTCTGCCGAGGGCAAGGGTCCGGTCGTGGTGAGCGGTCACACGCCAACGGTGTCGCTCGGGCGTTATTGCGAGGTCGGTGGTCTTGCGGGGCTCGATGAGGAGTCGGGCCGCGGGCAGATCGTGCGCCTGGGCGGCGAGGATGCCGCCGGTGTGCCCGATCGCATCGACATCGACTGCGCTGCCGCCACCGGCTCCGAGTTCGGTCGCGTGGGCATCCTGCGCCTGGACGACGGGGCGGAGTTCTACGCGAACATCAACCCGGGCGAATAATCGGTGCAAGGGGTAGCTAATTTGGGACGGGGCTTTTTTGACTACTTTTGCCCTTCTGCCCGCTAATTGATTTCTCTGGGACGGGGATTAAATAATCATTTGGCTGCCCGCTGGCTAAGTGAGTAGACTTTTTTGGAAATGCCGAGCACCCAACATATTTGCCTCAATAAAACCGCAGGTCACAGACTTGTGCTTTGTCGGTGTGGTCCGGGATTCGGTAAAAGTCTACTCACTTAGTTTTGCGTGTCCGCAACGAGACTCCAGCCGGGGTGATTCCACCGCAAATTAGCTTCTCCCATCGCCGCAATTAGGCGCCGTACGGATTCCGGTCCCTCTCTATGCGTTGGCGGATATGGGCGTACTCGATAATCAACAGTACCAGCAGTAGGGCCATGATGGCTAGGTAGCTCACGACGGCGCCCATCAGGCCGAGCAGATTGATCAGAATCACCGGGAGCACCACGCTCACGGCAAAGCAGATCAGGTAGATCTTGGTGACGTCGCCGGCATGGCGCAGCACCGTGATGATGGCGTAGATAAAGTCGATGGCCGCGGTGACGCCGCCGGCAACGACCATCAGCAGCGCCAATGTGCGGTAGCGCTCAAAGTTGAGGCCGTACATATAGCTCATGAGGGG
>CABSYH010000195.1:0-3761 GCA_902481965.1 uncultured Collinsella sp. | reverse complement strand
GCCCACGCCATAGGCGCCCAGCGCATCCAACTGCCGATTAAGATTCTGATCGCGCGAACTCACCCGCGCATAACCGTACACCGTCGCCATCTCATCCCCGCTTTCTTGTAAACCTGCCAAAAGGGACAGGTTTATTTTGGTAGGTTTTACCTCTCAAATAGCAGGTAAGCGTGCGGCCGAGCAGACGGCAAGGTAGCCATGATTCAAATGCGAAGGGCGGTCCCGAAAGGCCGCCCTCCGCTCCCCCACCATCAGTCGGGATTTGGCTAATGGATCAGCTTAAAGTCCAAGTGCCCACGCGTGGTATTGACGCGCGAGACCTCGATAATCACGCGCTGCCCCAACTCAAAACGACGCCCCGTGTCGGCACCCGTCAACGTGAGCGCGTCCTCGTCAAACTCAAACCACTCGTTACCCAAGCTCTTAATAGAAACCAGCCCCTCAACCTGCGTTAGATCGAGACGCACGAATAGTCCCATGTTGCTGACCCACGAGACCGTTCCGGCATAGCGCTCGCCCAGGCGGTCCTCGTAGTACTGCGCAATCTTGATTTTTTGCGTCGCATGGCTGGCAGCGTCGGCCGCACGCTCGGCATCGCTGCACGCGCGGCAGATTTGCGGCAGGATGCGTGGAAGCGACTCTCTGCCTTTTCCGATCAGCCTCGGCGTACGGACCAGGGCGTCCTTGCCGCCCAGCTGCTCATAGGCCAACTGCAGCTTGAGTACGCGGTGCACCACCAGATCGGGGTAACGGCGAATGGGGCTTGTAAAGTGGCAGTAGCACGGCGCGGCGAGCGCAAAGTGGCCCTCGTTGCGAGGCTTATACAACGCACGCTGCATGCTGCGCAGAAGGAGCGTGTTGACGAGCGGCGCGTTAGCCGTGCCGGCAGCGGCATCGACTGCCGCCTGCAACTCATCGGGACTTCCCAGGGCAATGCCCGCCGCACGGCGTTCATCGATGATGCCGAGCTGCGCCAGCGCCACAGCAGCACCGTGCAGACTGTCGGGGCTGGGGTCATCGTGCACGCGATAGCACGCCTCGATGTCGCGGTCGGCCAGCCACTCGGCAACGCACTCGTTGGCGAGCAGCATGGCTTCCTCGATAAGCGACGTGGCGCACGAACGCTCACGCGCCACAATCTGCACGGGTACTCCGTCCTCATCCAACAGAGCGCGAATCTCGGCCGTGTCAAAATCGACTGAGCCGCGGGCGCGACGAATACGACGGCGGAGTTCGGCGAGTTCGTTGGCGGCGACAAGGAAATCGCCGAGGTCGACGTTGTAGCCGCGGGCGGCCTCCTCGCACGCAAGACCGCGCTCAAGCGCTTCCTCGCGCGAGGTCTCGGCAGCCGCAACATCCTCGGCCGCGCCCTCCAGCACCGAATACTCAACCGCGCCGGCACGCACCAGCAGCGCCTCGGCGCCGTCATAGTCCATACGCACACGCGAGCGAATCACGCTGGGGTACGGATCGTAATGCCGCACGCGACCCTGCGCATCGAGCTCGATATCGACGGTAAACGCAAGACGGTCCTCGTCAGGGCGAAGCGAGCACAGGTCACAGGACAGGCGTTCGGGCAGCATGGGAAGCACGCGATCGGCCAGATACACCGATGTCGTACGATGGCGAGCCTCAAGATCGATATGCCCGTCCCAAGCCACATAGTGTGAAACGTCGGCGATATGCACACCCAGCCTGTAGCCACCCTCGGGCGTGCGCTCGAGCGAGATGGCATCGTCAAAGTCGCGCGCATCAACCGGGTCGATAGTGATGACAAAGCGATCGCGCAGGTCACGACGAAGCGGGTCTTTAAGCGCTGCAATCACATCGAGCGAAAGCGCCTCGGCCTCTGCCAGCGCCGCCTCGGGATAGCTGTCGGTATAGCCATAGCGCGCCATAACATATTGGACGCCCAGGTCGGGCGCATCTTCGCCGCCGATACGGCGCTCAAGAGTCACCGTGCCCGACTCCAAGCGCGTCGGGTAGGTCAGAATGCGCGCGACGACGACATCGCCAGGGCGCACGCCCAGGCGCTCCGCCGAAGTGTCCTCGGGCAAAATAAAGAAATCGGCTTTGAGGCGCGAATCGAGCGGCTCGATCACGCCAAGCGGGCCGGCCGTCTGATACGTACCCACCACGCTGATGGCGGCACGCTCGATGACGCCCTCGATAACGGCACGACGATCGCCGCGCGGTCCCGCCTTAATGCTTACGGCCACGGTATCGCCATCCATGATCTCGCGCTTGCCGCGGCCCATGACCTTGTAGTCGCCGTTTTCGGTTACAACGTAGGCGCTGTGCTCATGGAGCTGCACGCGCCCGGTCAGGCTCGGACGGCGTTCGCTGCGCACCGGCCCGCGCTTATTGCGAGCTCCACGCTTATGCTTGTTATTGCGCCCCATGGCGCCTCCTAACTATCGATTGCCGTTTACATCCCAAGAGTCTACCCAAATGATCCCTAGGGGATGAAGGAAAACGGATCACATAGATAGACCAGCGCTACGATGATTCGTTTCCTTCGTCCCCTAGGGATCAAAAAACGGGCCGCCCCATAAGAGACGACCCGTTGGAAGGGGTGAATTCCAGGCATGCCTACACGCGCAGGTAGCGGCGCATGGCGATGGCAGAACCAAAGAGACCGATAATCACGCCGACCAGAATCAGCGCAGCATAGGTCACCAGGTAGTACTGCATCGGCAGGGCAAACGACATCCAGCCGATGCTCTCCTGCAGACGCGGAATCATCAGATTGCGCAGCAGCTCCAGAACGCCGATGGAAAGCAGCGAGCCCAAAATGGCCTGCAGCACACCCTCGGTGATAAACGGGCCACGAATGAAGCCGTTGCTGGCGCCCACCAGGCGCATAATCGCAATCTCGCGACGACGCGCCGTGATGGACAGGCGAATCGTGTTGTTGATAAAGATGAACGCGATAAAGGTCAGCAGGCCGACGAGCACCACGGCGGCAATACGGATGTAGTTGGTCACCTGGAACAGACGGCTTACTTCCTCCTGGCCATACAGTACGCTCGCGTTGACGTCGCCGTCGTCCGCGATCTTTTGGAAGTCGGCATTCTTCTTGAGCTTCTTGGCCGTGCTCTCGACCTGAGACGGATCGTCCATCTCAATAGCGAAGGAAGCCGGCAGCGGGTTCTGGCCATCGAGCGCGCTCATGGTGGCGTCGGCGTTGCCCGACATCTTGCTCGTATACTCGGCCAGCGCGTCGTCCTTGTCCTTATAGGTCACGGACTTGACGTTATTCCACGTCTTAAGCTCGGCCTCAAAAGCCTGAACATCAGCCTGATCGGCGTCATCACTAATGAACGCGTTGATGACAACCTGATCCTCGACGGTGCCGATCACGGAGTTCAGCATCGCAGAGCCCATGATAAACAGGCCGATGATAAACAGCGAAAGGAAGATCGTGATGACGGCGCCGAGCGAGGTAGTCCAGTTACGGAAGAAGTGGCTGATTGCCTCTTTGAAGGAGTAGCCTACGTTAGTTGGTGCCATAGTTGCCGTAACCTCCCCTCTCCTGGTCGCGGATAACGTGGCCGCCCTCGAGGGCGATCACGCGACGGTGCATGCTATCGACCATCTCGCGGTCGTGCGTGGCGACGATCACGGTGGTGCCGGTGCGGTTAATACGCTCGAGCAGCTTCATGATGCCCAGCGAGATCGCCGGGTCGAGGTTGCCCGTCGGCTCGTCGCAGATCAGCAGCGGCGGACGGTTGACCATAGCGCGGGCGACGGCAACGCGC
>CABSYH010000194.1:0-3762 GCA_902481965.1 uncultured Collinsella sp. | reverse complement strand
CGAGATTCCTCTACGTCTCGTGGGCTCGGAGATGTGTATAAGAGACAGGCCCCGAGCTCGGGTAGCATCGTGGAGCTCAACGCCAGGGTGGGCGCCACGGTAACAGGCGGCATGATCATGGGCGAAAGCGATACGAGCGGCGGCAAGCAGTGCATGCAAATCGCCGACCTATCCAAGATGAAGGTGACCGTGCAGGTAGGCGAAAAGGACATCGCCAAGATCGCCGTTGGGCAGAGCGCCAACGTCACGTATCCTGCGTTTCCCGATATCGTGAGCCAGGGCACCGTCACGGCTATCGCGTCGGTGGCAAACTCCGACGCCGCCAACGGTGGCGGCGGCAGCGTAACCTTTAACGTCGACATTCTCATTGAGGCGCCCGACGCGCGCCTGAAGCCGGGCATGACGGCCGAGGTATCGGTGGTGACCGAGCAGCTCGACGACGTGGTGATGGTGCCGACGATGGCGCTCATGACCGAAGACGGCGAACATTATTACGTCAACGTGGCGACCGATGACGAGGGCAAGCAAACCCGTCGCGTGAAGGTGACTGTCGTGACGCAAAACGACAACGAAGCCGTAGTCGGCAAGACACAGGTCAAGCGCGACGACCAGGGCAACGAGATCAACCCCAACGTGCCGGTTACCAAGCTGCGCGATGGCGACACCCTCGTCATGGACACCGGAGCGGACGCAACGGCTGACGGCGGCTACAGCGCGGATTCGGGCAGTATGTCTGCCGACGAGGGCATGTAATGCGTCCCGTCATCGACATCCGCAACGTGCACCGCATTTTTGAGAGCGAGGCGGGTTGCGCCCACATCCTGCACAACGTGAGCCTGGCGGTAGAACCCGGCGAGTTCGTCGCCATTACCGGCCCTTCGGGCTCGGGCAAGTCAACGCTCATGAACATCCTGGGCTGCCTGGACAAACCGACGGCGGGCGACTATTACCTGCAAGGGCTCAACGTGGCCGAGCTCGATGATGAGGAGCTTACCGAAGTCCGCGCCCTGAGCATTGGCTTTGTCTTTCAGAGCTTCAACCTGCTGCCGCGCCTGTCGGTTATCGAAAACGTGATGCTGCCGCTGGCCTACACCAATGTGCCCCGTAGCCAGCGCGAAATGCGCGCCGTGCACGCGCTGCAGGCTGTCACGTTGCCCGTCGACCACTGGGACCACCGCATATCCGAGCTCTCGGGCGGCCAGATGCAGCGCGTCGCCATCGCGCGCGCCCTCGTTAATGACCCGCCCATCATCCTGGCCGATGAGCCAACGGGAAACCTGGACTCTGCCACTGGAGCGCTTGTAATGGAGACCTTCCATAGACTTCAGGAGCGCGGCAAAACCATCGTGCTCATCACACACGACCCCGGCATCGCCGCTGAGGCAGACCGTGCCGTGACCATCCGCGACGGTCGCATTCACGACGGCGCGTATATTCCACATGCACCGCGGACCCTGCGCAGCGCCGTAGATAGCCTTCCCATGATTTCCGCCTCCGCCAACCCGCCGAAAGGAGTGGTGGCATGAGCGCCCGCGATCTCATCCAGGAAGCCCTTCACTCGCTCGAGGCCAACAAGGGGCGCAGCCTGCTCACCATCCTGGGCATTGTCATCGGCATCGCCTCGGTTATCGCCATGACTTCGCTCATCGGCGGCATGCAAAACAGCCTGGTCAACAGCCTGGGCCTCAACGCAGCTCGTATGGTGCAAATCTATTCGTCGCAAGAACTCACCGAGTCGGACATCGAGAAGCTTCAAAAACTGGTGCCGCAGATTGAGCAGATCGGCATTGTCGACAGCGCGTATACCGAGTACAAGACCGGCGATAAAAGCTATACCGTCATGGCACAGGGTGTCGATAGCAACATGCTCGACGCCGTGGGGGCCAGCAAGCTCGTTGCGGGGCGCACCTATTCCCAGGCCGAATCCCAATCAGGCTCGCGCGTGGCGCTCATCAGCCGCGGCGGCGCCGATCAGCTTTACGGCAACGAACAGGACGCGGTAGGCAAGACTATTAAGGTCTCCAACGGCGAGGTACAGATTGTCGGCGTTATCGACGGCGGCAGCGACTCCATGGGCTCGCTCACGCTGTATATGCCACGCGAAACCATCTCCGGGCTGTTTGGCGACGAGAATCCTTCATTCCCCAGCGTGACGGCACTTGCCGCCGAGGGCACGGACATGGATGAACTCTGCAAGACCATCGAGTCCAAGGTGCGCGCGATGAAGGGCATCGTGGAGGATGATGAGTACGACAGCGTATCGGCGACCTCCATGAAAAGCGCCATCGATGCGCTCAACTCCTTTATGGGCGCGTTCTCGCTCATCATGGGTGCTGTCGCCAGCATCTCGCTGCTTGTCGGCGGTATCGGCATTATGAACATGATGCTCACCAACGTGACTGAGCGCATCCGCGAGATCGGCATCCGCCGCGCTCTGGGCGCCAGTCGTCGCGATATCACCGCCCAGTTTTTGGCCGAGTCCTCGGCGCTGTGCGTCACCGGCGGACTGTTGGGTGTCCTGATTGGCTATCTGCTGGCATGGGGACTCACGTTCTTTGCCGCAAGCTCGGGCATCATGAGCGAGTTTGGAGCTACCGGGACGATCACGCCAAGCTTCTCCATTACAACAGTGTTGATCGCGTTTGCCGTATCGGTCGGCATCGGCGTAATCTTTGGCTTCTACCCCGCTCGCCGTGCAGCAAAGCTCGACCCGGTGGAATGCCTACGCTACCAGTAAGCCACCACCAACAAGTTGCGGTGAATTAGAGCGCCTAGCGCGCGAACTCCCGTAAGAGCGCGTCTTCCACTTCCCGAAGCGAAAGGGCCCCGCCTCCCTCGGCGGGACGGGCGACCACGATACAGCGCGCTCCCACGTCGCGCGCGGAGGCGATCTTCTCGGCCGTGCCGCCTACGGTTCCCGAGTCCTTGGTCACAAGCCACTGGGCGCCCACCTGCCGAAGCATCGCCTCGTTGAGCTCGCGGGTGAAGGGCCCCTGCATGCCGATGACGTGCGACGGCGAAAACCCCGCGTCGATGCACTTCGTTATAGCACCGGGCAGAGGGAGCACACGCACGAAGAAGCGCTCCGCGAAATCGGCGACGCGCGTGTAGGGAGCAAGCTCCTTGCTCCCCGTCGTGAGAAGCGCGCGACCCGGGTTCTCGGAGAGAAAGCGCGCCGCGCAGGCGATCGACGCGACCGACACGACGCCTTTGGGCAGCGCCTCGACCGGGCGCGTAAGGCGCAGGCATCGTGCACCCACGGCGAGCGAAGCGGCCCGGATGTTGCCGCTTGCGAGCGTAGCGAAGGGGTGCGTGGCGTCGACGACGATGCGCGCGCCGGAAAGCTCACGCTCCATGTCGGCCTCGTCGAGCCTGCCCGCATGCACCTCGATGCCCGGAAGCTCGCCCAAAAGCTCGCCTCCGTACTCGGTTGCCGCGTAGGCACGGGCGGGGATTCCCGCCCCGCTCGCCCATTCGCACAGGAGGCGGCCCTCGGTGGTGCCGGCGAAGATGCGCAGCGCCGGCGCGGATGCGGGGGCCGTCACTTCGGGCCGCCTGGGCGCGTGATCTGGTAGAGCAGCGCGTTCATAATGGCGGCCGCCACGGTCGAGCCGCCCTTGCGACCCCTCGCGACGATGGCCGGCACGCGTCGCGCGAGTAGCTCCTCTTTCGCCTCGACCACGTTCACAAACCCAACCGGCACCCCAACGACGCTGTCTCTTATACACATCTCCGAGCCCACGAGACGTAGAGGAATCTCGT
>CABSYH010000193.1:0-3907 GCA_902481965.1 uncultured Collinsella sp. | reverse complement strand
GAGATTCCTCTACGTCTCGTGGGCTCGGAGATGTGTATAAGAGACAGGTCTTGCGGCCGCGGGCCGGCTTCTTCTCCTTGGTCGGACAGTCCATGTTGACGCAGATACGCCACGGGCCGCGCGCCGTGTTGACCACCACGATGGGGGTGCCGCACTCGGGGCAGGTCTCACCCGTCGCCTCGAGCTTACCGCGCGCCGGTAGAGGATAGCTCACGCCGCAATCGTCATAGTTGGTGCAGCGGATAAAACGCTTGCCGCTCTTCTCGCTCTTGTGCGCGATCAGGTCGCCATGGCGTCCGGCCTCGGCACACACCTTGCACTCGCCCACCTTAAGGTCGGGCTCGTAGTTGGTGGGGCATGTGGGGTTCACGCAAATCTCGAAGGCCTTCTGGCGGAACGGCTGACACTTAATGCGCGGCGCGCCGCACTCGGGGCACACGGCGGCCTCGCCCTCGAGCGGGCTGACCTTGACGCCGCTCGGCACCGGATAGGTCACGTCGCAGTCGGGCCATCCCATGCAGCCGATAAAGCTGCCACGGGTCTTGGCGCTCGTCTTCATAACCAGGTCCTTGCCGCACTTGGGGCAGGCGCCCACGCGCGCATCGGCCGTGACGGCGTCGCTGATGGCGTCGCCCAGCTCCTGCGTATGCTTGAGCAGCTCGTCGAGCACACCGGCCAGCAGCGCGCGCGAGTGCGCCACGACATGCTCTTCGGTATCCTCGCCGCGCTCCACACGGGTCATGTCGCCATCGAGCTCGCTGGTCATATCGGGGCTCGTGATGCGCGGGGCAAACTGCGTCAGCGCATCGATAATGGCGATACCCAGCTGACTCGGCTCCACGGGATCGTTTTTGAGATAGCGCACGGCATACAGGCGCTCGATGATGCTCGCGCGCGTGGACTTGGTACCCAGGCCGCGCTTTTCCATCTCCTGCACAAGCTTGCCCTGGCTGTAGCGCGCGGGCGGCTCGGTCTGCTTGGCCTCGAGCTTAATGTCGAACACGTCGACCGTGTCGCCCTGCTCCAGCGGCGGCATCTGCTCATCGCGCTTAAGGCCGTACGGATAGGCCTCGCGGAAGCCAGGGGTCACGAGCACGTCGCCCGAGGCCACGAACGGCTCGCCGTTGACGTCGAGCTCGAGCTTGGTGTTCTCGATGGTCGCGGGACCCATGAGCGTCGCCAGGAAGCGGCGGGCGATGAGGTCGTAGAGCTTGCGCTGACCGCCGTCGAGTGTGGACGGATCGCCCTCGCCCGTGGGGTAGATAGGCGGGTGGTCGGTGGTCTCGACTTTGCCGCGCGTGGGCTTCATGGGGCCGGCGAGCACCTTTTTGCACACAGGCGCCAGCGCCGGGTTGATCTTTGCAAGGTCGCTCACCACGGCGCCCAGATCGAGCGTCGCGGGGTACACGGTGTTGTCGACACGCGGGTAGCTGATGAGGCCGGCCATGTAGAGGGACTCGGCGATGCGCATGGTGCGTGCGGGCGAGATGCCCTCTGCCGCGGCGGCAGCCTGCAGCGAGGTGGTCGCAAACGGCGTGGGCGGCTGCTGCTTGCGCGAGCGCTTGGTCACCGCGGCGACGGTTGCCGTCGCGACGCCGTCAACATGGTTGTATGCCGTCTCAGCAGCATCCTTGTCGGTAAAGCGTGCCGTCTTGTGCGCAATCTTAAAGCGGTCGTCCTCGGCAGCACCCTGTGCGGCGCCCATGCCGCGGATCTGCCAATAGTCCTCGGGCACAAACGCCATGCGCTCGCGCTCGCGCTCGACCACCAGGGCAAGCGTCGGCGTCTGCACGCGGCCGGCGGAGCGCACGTTGCCAAAGCCGCCAAACTTGGCGAGCGTCAGGTAGCGCGTGAGCACCGCACCCCAAATGAGGTCGATGTGCTGACGGCTCTCGCCGGCGTCGGCCAGGTTCTGGTCGAGCGAGACAAGGTTATCGAAGGCCTGCGTGATCTCGGCCTTGGTAAACGAAGAATACTGGGCGCGGGCGACCGGCAGGTCGGGCGCAACCTCGCGCACCTTGTTGAGGGCGTCCGAACCGATCAGCTCGCCCTCGCGATCGAAGTCCGTGGCGATGATGACGCTGTCGGACTTTTTGGCGAGGTTCTTGAGCGAGCGGATGAGCTCCTTCTCGGCCGGCAGCTTAATGACGGGCGCCCAGGTGAGGTAAGGCAGACTCTCGAGCTTCCAACCCTTGATGGAAATGCCATCGGCAAGGAACGGCTTGCGCTTGGTGTCGTACGGCGGGCGGGCCAGGCCATCGGGCATATCGGCCGGCAGTATCTCGCCGTCCTCGGTCACCGAATACCAACCCAACTTTTTATCGAACAGCACGCTGTCGCAAAAATCGGGCGCCAGGATGTGACCAGCAAGACCGATCGTCACGCACTCCTCGCCCTTCCACTCAAAACGGTAGATGGCGGTGTTGTACACCTTGTCCTTTTTGGGCTTACCCGTGGACAGCCGCTCGGCGATCTGACGCGCGGCGTCATTTTTCTCGGCGATGATGAGCTTCAAAAGAGGCTCCTATCTCGTGTCTCTGCGGCTACGCCCGCCCGTATGGCGGCCGATTTACGCCCTTGCTTGCTCGATCTGCCCGATGAGCCAATCGCACCAGGCATCCATGCCCTCGCCCTTGCGCGCGCTCACGGCAAACCGCGGCGCCTGCGGATTGAGGTCATCGAGTGTCTTAGTATACCTATCCATGTCAAAATCGAAAGCCGGGGCCACGTCGACCTTATTGAGCAGCTGCGCGCCAGCGTGCTGGAAGATGCCCGGGTACTTGATGGGCTTGTCGTCGCCCTCGGGCACCGAGAGAATCATGATGGACAGGTTCTCACCCAGGTCAAAGTCGACCGGGCAGACCAAGTTGCCCACGTTTTCGATAAAGATGACGTCGATGTTCTCCAGACCGACGGCCTGGTCGAACGCGTCAACGGCCTCCATGATCATGTTGCCCTCGAGGTGGCACAGGCCACCCGTGTTGATCTGGATGGCGGGCATGCCGGCTTCCTTCATGGTGATGGCGTCGACATCCGAGGCAATATCGCCCTCGATGACGGCACAGCGCAGGCCAGCCTTGTCGCGCAGGCGCTCGTTGGTGCCCAGGATCGTGGTGGTCTTGCCCGAACCGGGGCTCGACAGCACATTGATCACATAGGTGTTTGTCTCTTTAAATCGCTGTCGCAGCTGATCTGCCAGGCGCTCGTTGCGCGACAGAATCGGCGACGCGATATCAATCGTTTTCTCAGCCATACTCGGCACTCCTTACTTTGGCCCCTTTATACCCCATCACCAGATGGCTAGCGGGCTAATCGTCGGGGGTTTCGATTTCGATACTTGCGATGTCGAGCTCGCGGCCGTGCAGCAGACGCACGCTGGCGCCGCCACATTGGGGACAGCGGCAATGGAAGCGATCGTGCTCAAAGACCTCCCCGCAGTCCAGACACTCGCTTTGTGGATGGACTTCCTCCACGGCAAGCTCGCAGCCTCGCGTGAGCGGGTCCTCGTCGCGAAATGTCTCCCACGCAAAGTCGAGCGCCTCGCGCACAACTTCGGTCATATCCCCGATACGCAGCGTTACCAAAACGGCGCGCGAGGCCCCCGCCCCACGCGCCGCGCGAATCACTGTATCGAGTATGCCGTTGACAATGCCAACCTCGTGCATACCGATTTACTCCTCGCTGTCCTCTTCGTCGTCCGAAAACAGGTCCAGACGGCTCACAAACAAGCCCTCCTTGCCCTCGCGCGCGGTAATGACCACGCGGGCAATGGCGAGCGAAATCTCGTAGAGCGAGAGCAGGGCACCATACATGAGGCCCAGCGTAACGGGCGAGCCGTCGGGCGTAATCACAGCCGAGCCCACGAGACGTAGAGGAATCTCGTATGCCGTCTTCTGCTTGAAAAAAA
>CABSYH010000192.1:0-3945 GCA_902481965.1 uncultured Collinsella sp. | reverse complement strand
CAACAACGAGATGCTCTGCGACATGGAAGCGATGGAAGCGCTCGCATGGCGCATGCACCAGCGTATGCGAAAGCGGTACCGGAATCGTGTCGATGCCCGCAGGAAGAAGCAAGAGGCGTTGCTTAACACGCTGCGGGCGTGTTTTGGGCTTAAGCCGGTCTAATTCGCGTCGAAAATAGAGGGTTAATCATATGCCCCGGCCAAAATATGGCAAATATGAGTACTGTCACTAAATCAGTAACAGCAAAATCAAGGAATTTAGAACTCGGAGGCGGCGTAAAGTAAGAAGATAATAAACAAATGTAGAATAACTAAGCATCAGGTTGGCGACACTGAGCGCAAAATCTGTCCGAGAGGCCAAAATTGCCTGTTACTAAATTGGTGGCAGTACTCATATTTGCCATATTTTGACCGGGGCACCCTAAGAAGGGCGCCCCGGAGCTCCCCGTAGGGGAGCTCCGGGCTTCATAGGGGCACGAATAGCCCACTCCGACCTGCAAAATCTGTGCGCACGATGCGAATGACGCCCTTAACCTTAAACTTTAGCTTGAACTTAGCTATAATGCGCTACGTTCCTGCCAGGCTGTGGTTGCGGACGGACGAAATGCCCGTCCTAGTCCAAGACAGACGCGGTCAAAGGGATCCACGTAAGCGACCGCGTGCGCGCGGCGCGATCATGGCGCGTCCTAGATGTAAGCCGCACCGTCCGTTCTACTTTCTTTGGGGCAATACCGCCTCGCGGGCGAGCGGGCCAGTCGTGAAGGTGGCTGCGGCCTCCCGAGCAAACACCCCGGTGCGCAAGTGTGGGGTCAAATACCAGGTCAGCTGGTGGGAACAACCTGATATTCCGCGCAACGCACGGATCGTATACGACACAGAAGGCAGGGTAGTGGACATGGTGAGGGGCAGCTTGATGCACGCGGCTCGGTTAGGTGCTGGGACCGCAGCGGTCATCGCCGTTTTGGGCCTGAGCGGATGCGCGTTCAACCCGCTGTCTACGTTCACGACTCCCACGATCGACCAGATCGAGTACGAGACCGTCACGCCGGCGGTGTCGGACGACGCCCTGGTCACTCCCGGAACCCTGACGGTCGCCCTCGATACTTCCGATGCGCCGCAGGCCATGCAGGACGCCGACGGCGAGCTCACGGGGTATGCGGTTGACGCCGCCCGCGCCCTCGCAAGCCGCATGGGCCTTAAGGTCTCCTTTGTCGATGCGTCTTCGGCAGGTTCCGCGCTCGGCGACAAAAAGGCCGATATCTTTATCGGCGAGATTAACTCCACGGACGGGGACATTAGCTCGCTCGGCACCTGCCTGTACGATGCCACTTCCGTGTTCGGTAAAACTAGCGATGGTGGGTCGCTAAGCGTTTCCACCGATACCCTTAACACGTCCACCCTGGGCGTTCAGATGTCCTCGGCCTCGCAGGAGGCGCTTGCTAAGCAGAGCATCACCGCCAACCAAAAGACCTACTCCAACATCAACGAGTGCTTTGAGGCGCTCGAGTCCGGCGAGGTCGACTATGTGATCTGCGACTCCACGGCCGGCGGCTACCTTGCACGCCTGATGAGCGAGGTCTCCTATGTCGGTGCGCTCGAGGCGCCCTCGACGCTTGGTGTTGCGGGCCTCTCGTCCAATGACGAACTGTGCCGTGCCGTGAGCGATGCCCTCGACGGTATTACGGCCGACGGCACGCTCGAGGCAGTCCACTGCGTCTGGTATGGCACGATGCCCTACGACCTCACCACTAAGACGGTTTCGGGCGCTAGCGTGCAGCCGGGTGACTCTGAGTCCAGTGAGACCATGTCCTCCGGCAGCGAGTCCTCCGATTCCAACAATGAGACTGCATCCTCCGAGGACAACTCGTCCAGCCAGGAAGGCACCATCACCGACGACGACATTAACAAACTCAATAGCTAGTTATTGCTAGGGGTGGTGTCTCCTATACGTTGGAAAGGACACCTCTTCACGGTTTCAACACGCACTGCCGGGCTTCCCCGATGGGGGAGCCCGGCTTTTTCATCCCAATAAAACCAGCAGGTCAAAGCCAATTTTCGGGACCAAATACAAAGCGGCCGGCCCCCTCCTATAGCGCACTTTGCCACAGAAAAGTGCGAGACTTCGGTATGCGGTATCAAGCAATCGTTATTCGGGTCTTTAGGAATCCGCGTGATTAAATACACGGCAATGGGTACATAGCCAGTACGGTAAGTCCCCGAGGCAGATTGGAGCCACGTATGGATATCAAGGTTTCTGGACGCAAGACGACGGTAACCGATGCTCTGCGTGCGCATGTGGATGAGAAGATCGGCGAGGCGCTCAAGGTTTTCGATATCGAGCCCATGACGGTCGACGTTGTACTTCGCTATGAGAAGAACCCCTCGAACCCCAACCCGGCAATCGTCGAGGTCACGGTTCGTGCCCGCGGTTCGGTGATTCGCGTTGCCGAGCACGGTGCAGATATGTACGCCGCCATCGACCTCTCCGCCGATAAGGTCACCCGCCAGCTGCGCAAGTTCAAGACCAAGGTCGTGGACAACCGCCAGGGCGGTGCCAGCGCCGCGGATGTCGCGCCGGTCGAGCGCGTCGAGGATCTGGCCGACCTGCTGCTGCCCGAGGAGGAGGACGACCTGCTCGTCCGCGAGAAGGTTATCGACGTCACCCCGATGACTGAGGAGCAGGCGCTGGTGCAGACCGATCTGCTCGGCCACGACTTCTACGTGTTCGAGAACGCGACGACCGGCCTTATCAATGTGGTGTATCACCGTAAGAATGGTGGATATGGCATCATCAAGCCCCGCATCGAAACACTTGACGAGTAAAATACGTTAACTTGCATGAGTTAACGGTTGGCGGCCATCCCATGCGGGTGGCCGCCTTTTTACGTAAGGAGTCGCTTTGATGGACAAGGCCGCATCTACCGGTCATTCGGACCGTTGCCGCATCGTCGTCGATACCTGCTGCGACTTTAGCCCCGAGGTCGCCGCGAACCTCGATGTCGATATCCTGGGTTTCCCCTTCATTATCGATGGCGAGGAGCGCACGGATGACATCTGGTCGAGCATCACGCCCAAGGAGTTTTACGACCGCATGCGCGCTGGTGCCCGCGTGTCCACCTCGGCTGTGTCGCTCGGTCGCTATATCGAGTTTTTTACCGAGTGCGCCAAAGAGGGCACGCCCACGGTCTACCTGTGCTTTACCTCGGCGCTGTCGTCGAGCTACAACTCCGCGTGCCAGGCGGCAGATGCCGTGCGCGCCGAGTATCCCGATTTTGAGCTGTACGTGGTCGACAACGCTCTGCCCTGCGCGACCGGCGCGCTCTTGGCGCTCGAGGCCGTGCGCCAGCGTTCGGCGGGACTGACCGCCAAGCAGCTGGTCGATTGGGCAAACGAGGCAAAGACCTACGTCCACGGCTACTTTACGCTCGAGAGCTTCGACGCACTGGCTGCCGGCGGCCGCATTCCGCCCGCGGCGGCGCAGCTCACGGCAAAGCTCGACGTCAAGCCCGAGCTCTCCTACGACCTGGCCGGCTCGCTGTCGCTGATCGGCGTCAACCGCGGCCGCAAGAAGGCGCTCAAGTCCATCCTCAAGTCGTTCCGCGAGAACTACGTGCCCGATCGCACCATGCCCATCGCCATCATGACGGCCGATGCCGAAAAGGATGGTGACTGGCTCGAAGCCGCCATCCGCAAGGAGGAGGGTTGCGCCGACGTCACGATCATTCGCGGCTCCGTGGGTCCCACCATCGGCTCGCACGTGGGCCCCGGCATGGTGGGCTGCGCGTTTTGGGGTAAGAACCGCGCCGACAAGGCGTCGCTTTCCGACCGTATCGCCCGCCGCGTGCGCGGTCAGTAGGCAAGCGCTGCGTCCGTAATCGCCCTCGACTCACAGCCCAAACGCTGGCACCGAGTATTCCTGTCTCTTATACACATCTGACGCTGCCG
>CABSYH010000191.1:0-3968 GCA_902481965.1 uncultured Collinsella sp. | reverse complement strand
CTCCTAAGAAAGCGTGAGCAGCTCCGGCAGCTGGTCGATAATCTTGTCCGCGGCATCCTGGCTAAAGCCAAAGCGCTCCTCGCGCTTGGCAATGACTGTCAGGCCGGCTCGCTTGCCGGCAGTGATGCCAGGCACCGAATCCTCAACGCAGCAGCAGCGATTCGCGGGCAGCCCCAGCAGGTCCAGCGCATGCAGGTAGATGTCGGGCTCGGGCTTGCTCTCCTTAAACTGCTCGCCGCTCACCACATACTCAAAGGCATCCGACAGCCCGCACGCATTGAGCACTTCCTCGATGCTATCCATGGGAGACGAGCTGGCAAGCGCCACGCGAACGCCACGGCGCGGCAGCTCTCGAATCGTATCCACGGCGCCTGGGTTAATCAAAGCCTGATAGTCGCGCGGACGCTTATGCGCCCACTCGTCCCAACGGATCAACGCTTCCTCGCCAGTTAAATGCCCCTTCCCGGCGCGCTCAAACCAATCGACCAGCATACGCAGGAAGAACTGATGCGAGGTACCGACCTGCCCGTTCAACTCCTCTTGAGTCAGGTTAAGCCCAAGCTCCTTGGCAAACGCGGCAGTCTCGCCCAGGTAGTAATACTCGGTATCGACAATGACGCCGTCCATGTCAAAGATAACGGCGTCGAACGGAAATGCGGACACGGCACCCTCCCTAACAAAAGGGCGCCCGCAAGCGGACGCCCGAGCCATGCACTATCGGCGATTCTAACCCAGCAGCTTATCCAGCGCCACCGCAATGCCGTCTTCGTTATTATTGGCGGTCACCATCTGGGCCACAGCCTTAACCTCATCGACGGCGTTGCCCATGGCAACACCGGTTCCGGCCCACTCAATCATAGACTTGTCATTCTGGCCGTCGCCAAACGAGACGACCTCGCTGGCATCGATGCCGAGCTTGGGCAGGGCACCCTCGAGCGCGCGGGCCTTGTCAATACCGGGCGCCGTGTACTCAAAGTACCAGTCGGCCGTAAACATACCCGAAAGCGTCTGGGTAAAGGGCGCATACATCTCCTCGTAATGCGCCTGCAGGTAGGCCGGATCGCCTGCCGTCAGCAGCTTGTCTACGGGATAAGTGTCCACGACCTCATGCAAGCTCTCGACCTCGCGGATCTTAAGGTCGCAGGCATCGCGCTCGTATTTGACGATATTCTTCTGCGAGCCGTCCGGCAGTGTAATCATGCAGCGATACGAGTCCTCTACATGCAGGTCGCGCCCGAGCGAGATCATGGGGATCACATCATAGTTTTGCAGGTGATCAATCAGACGGTGCAGTTCGTCAGCTGGCATGGCCTGGTCAAAAAGGACCTCATCGGTCTGAGCGTCGACCACATGCGCGCCATTGAAAGCGACTAGCAGACCGTCATGGTTTTGGAGGTCGAGCTCCTGTGCCAGAGCATGTAGCCCCCATGCGGGACGACCCGAAGCCAAGATGAGCTTAATGCCCGACTCCTGCGCCGCGAGCAGCTTCTCGCGCGTACGCGGGCTAATCACTTTCTGGTCGTTGGTGAGCGTACCGTCGATATCCATCGCGATGGCTTTGATTGCCATATATGCCTCCTTGCATCGTTTTTATCGCGCACTATCTTATCCGAGCCGGGGCACGTTCGCACAGCGCGCGCATGACGGTTGCAAAACCACCCCATTTGAAACAAAGGCAAAAAAGTACTTGCAAAGACGCGTTCCGACATATAAGTTGATAAAAGACCGCCGTTGCGGTTTTAAGTAGATCGAGCATATGAAGTTTGAATTTTAGCGTGTAAGAGAAGGAAGATCGGCAAAGTACAGCCCCAAACGCAATGACAACTTAATGAGGTAACTGCCACATGTGAGGCACCCAGGGCATTGCTGTCTCGATTTTGAGCACGATGCCTTCCGCCTTGCATGGGCCGTTCCATCCAGCCCCTGCAGCAACTGCCTCACGGGCTCATTGAAAACCGCATAGCACCCCAACGTCAGCACATCACCCACGGCAAGCACATCACTCACGACAACCAGCACATCAACAAACAGCACGAACATCAACCGATTGGAGAAGCTATGACAAACCACCACGCTGAAGACGGCGATAAGAAAAGCATTCTGGATGCCCGCATTGAGCGAGCATATGCAAACGAATATGACGCCGTCTTTGCCGCCGCGACCATCAAGAACTACGCGTCGCTACCGCTCGCGACGATCTTGGCCGACCACCCTCAACTGCTGAAGCGCTGCACAAAGATCATGGGCGACCCCGACATTCGCAAGCTGACAGACCCCTATGCCCCAAAACGCGACAACGATTCGTACGTTCTTACCGTAGGCTGCCTAGCCCATATGCTTACGGCGCTCGACACGAAACTCAAGCTCGAATGGGAACCCGACGAGCGTCATGAACTCGAAAGCAAGCGGAACACTCTGCGCACCGCACTGTTCCTTCCGTTGGACGGCCTCAAGCGCTGCAACGTCGAACTCAATACACAGGCGCGGCAAAAGCCCGGGACCACGGGGCAGAAAACTCCAAGACCCCATGCGGCCATCGTCGACCGCGACCGATATAACCGCATGACCGCGCACTTTTCCGCCGGGGGAGCAGCCATAAGGACGCTGATCGACCTGCTGTGCCTCCTGAGCATCAACGAGCTATTTGAGGGCTATCTCGCCCTTGTTCCCGCGACGGCACCCAAGTCGGTAGCAAAGATCATCGAGACCTGCAGACGCCAGTTTGAGCGCCATCGCAATGGCAGCGAGATGAACGCCAGCATCGCGCAGTACTACGCGGCTCATTACAAAAATGACGGATGTGCCCCTATCGAGCATCAGCTGCGGCTCGCCTACACCACGCCCGCCGCAACGCTCCATCGCTTTGGAGCCCTTGGCGCTTGCGAGCCGCACGAACAGGCAGTCTGCCCCACAACCGAGCTCGATCTCAGGCTCGGACGAACCCTGTAGCCCGCCAGCCCCTCCGCGGGCAACAATCCTATTCCACAACACAACCAACAGAAAGGAGTCCTCATGGACACCAATCATTCCCCCATCATCAGCCCCCTCATCATGCGTGAATCCGCCCGAGGTATCACGCTCGCCAGCATTTACGATGAGATGCTCGCCCGTCGCGAGCTCTCCGTCATGGGAAATATCGAAACCCCGATGGCCCACGACCTATGCCAGCAGATCCGCCTGCTCGATGCCACCGACCCCAACCGCCCCATCACCATATTTGTCGCCAGCGCCGGCGGAAGCGTGCGATCGGGTCTTGCGATCTATGACGCCATGCGCCTCGCATCGTGCCCCATCCGCACCGTCTGCCTGGAATTCGCCGCGTCCATGGGCGCCGTGATCTTTATGGGCGGCGACGATCGCCGTATGGCACCCCATGCAGAGCTCATGATTCACGACCCGCTGATTCCCCAGGGGGCAGGCGGCTCGGCACTTGCGCTGCAGGAAACCAGCCGGCGTCTCATGCAGACCCGCAAGACCCTCACGCAAATCCTCTCGGACCGCAGCGGCCTCACGCCCAAGCGCATCCAGTCCCTCACTGCAAAAGACACCTACCTTTCGGCCGAGCGCGCCGTCGAGCTCGGCTTTGCCCACGAAATCCTCTCGACCACCAAGGAGGTCGCCCATGTCTAACCTCGCCAGCCGCCTCGCCGCATCTGAGTCCGCATCGTCCACCATCCTCGCCAAGGATCGAACGCTTTCCTGCGACACCCGCCAAACGGGACTCAACAACAACGCACTTGTGATCGGCCCCTCGGGAGCCGGCAAGACCCGAAACGTCCTCAAGCCCAACCTGCTGCAAATGAACGCAAGCTACATCGTGCTCGATACCAAAGGCACGCTCTGTCGCGAAGTGGGACCCGTGCTGGCAGCCCACGGTTACCGCGTGCAATGTCTCAACTTCGCCGACCTCAACACCTGTCTCTTATACACATCTCCGAGCCCACGAGACGTAGAGAAATCTCGTATGC
>CABSYH010000190.1:0-3970 GCA_902481965.1 uncultured Collinsella sp. | reverse complement strand
CACGAAAAAGGGGGCCGCAACCCCCTTGAACGCTCACTTGCATGTATGGTGCCCGAGGCGAGACTCGAACTCGCACGTTGTTGCCAACGGTGGATTTTGAGTCCACTGCGTCTGCCAATTCCGCCACTCGGGCACGTAATGCGTGAGTTAGTTTATCACAGCTTTCTACCGATTAGTCCGAAAATGGAACTTCGAGCATTTCGATGAGTTCGACTGTGCGGAGCATCTCGCGCTGACGGCATCCGCGACCGTCGACCGAAGCCTCACCCATCTGGTTATCGTAAGGGTCCTCGCGCATGCCGTCGAAAGAGGGCTCAAACTCTGCCTGGAATCGATTGTTGGCCACCATACGCCACGGGTCGAGATTGCCAAAGTAGTGACGGCGGCGCCACTCCTCCCCCATCCTGCGAGCAGAAGATCCAAATGACACGTCGGCGTTGAGCCAACCGGTCTGCGGCGTATAGAACTCTGCCCAGTCGTGCGACCCCACCGAATCGGGCGCAACATACAGGCCGCTCTGCCAACGGGCAGGCACGCCCGCGATACGGCACATGGTGATAAACGTGAGCGCCATAACGCCGCAATCGCCGCGGAGCGAATGCGCGCAGTCATCGGCAATAGATCCCAAAAGCAAGTACGGCGGCTGATAGCGATAGTCGATATGCTGCGTCAGATAATCATAGATAGCACGAGCGCGATCGAGCGGATCCTCGAGTCCGTCAACAACACCGGCCGTCAGCTGCTGCAGATACGGCGTGAATGCAATGTGCGGACGGTCCTCAGAAATATCTTCGGGCAACGGCGCGTCCATACACGGATGCGACGGAAGCGCACCCCCATAAATATCGCGATAAGCGGCATTGATTTGATAGCGATAGGTCACCGAGAATGAGCGATCACTCGAAGAAGACCACGAGGCGGTACGCGCCGAAGCGTTCGCGGGAGCAACAGCACCCTCCGGCGTCATATCGAGAACCTCGATATGAGACTGTTGACGACAGGCGGCGGCAACGGGTAGCCAAGCGCGAACGGTCTCCCCCTCTAGAGCGCCGGGGACAGACAAGGACGCCTTAAGCGTAATAACGCGAGTCAATCCGTTTTGCGACTCCATCTCCTTGAGCATCTCGTTGCGCAGTGCTATTCCGTCCGTAGAATCGGGACGCATGCCGGGGACCTCTTTGGGATATACGCGAAGCGAATCGAGGAAGTTGTCGAGAACGAACAGCTCACCATCGATAAAGCGCCAGTCAATACGCTTACGGTCAATCAGATCGTTAAACTGCTCCTCGGTAAACTCAGGCCACTCCTCGCGAATCATCGCAATAGCTCGATCGCGCGACACCGAAAAATGAAGCGGCGTCTCAAGCATGCGATACCGCTCGGCACGAACGCAGGCAGCAAGCGAGGGATCGGGATTTTGGGCAAGTAGACGGTCGCAGGCCTCAATAGCCTGCGAAAGATACCCCGCGTCCTTTAAACGCAGAATCTCGGGTGGCAAGCCAACATCTAGAAAACGGAAGTCATCATTGCAAACATCAACAGAGCAACCAACAGGACCCTCGTCAATAACCTTCCCATCCGAAGGCAACACATTAACAACAGCCATACCAAACTCCAAGTCATTAGAACGCTTGAAGTCCATTGTAGCGAGATAAAAAGAAAGCCCCAACAAGGGAGCCATCAACACCGCCGAACGGTAGTCAAAAAAAGAATTCAGCCCAGTAACCCTGCGGCGTTAAACGAAGGAAGCCCCGTCCCCCGGAACTGTTTCCTTGGTGCGACTTCTGGCGAAGCCAGGTGAGCGCAAAGGAAACAGTGTAGGGAGACGGGGCTTCCGGCGGGAAGTTTAGCGACGCTTACGCCTTGTTGACGGAGCCAAACTCCTCCATGAGCTCCTTGGTGCGGGCAACGATGTTGTCGCGACCAGGCTTGAGGAGCTTGCGGGGGTCAAAGCCCTTGCCCTGCTGATCCTTGCCGGCCTCGATGTACTCGCGAACGCCCTTGGCGAAAACGAGCTGCAGGTCGGTGTTGACGTTGATCTTGGAGATGCCCAGGGAAATGGCCTTCTTGATCTGATCCTCGGGGATGCCGGTGCCACCGTGCAGGACGAGGGGCAGGTCGCCGGTCTGGGCCTTGATCTCGCCCAGACGCTCGAAGGAAAGGCCAGCCCAGTCGGCAGGGTACACGCCGTGGATGTTGCCGATACCGCAAGCGAGGAAGTCAACGCCCAGGTCAGCAATCTGCTTGCACTCAGCAGGATCAGCGAGCTCGCCGCTGGAGGTCACGCCGTCCTCGGTGCCGCCGATGCCGCCGACCTCGGCCTCGATGGACATGCCCTTGGAGTGGGCAAGCTCAACGAGCTCCTTGGTGCGGTCGAGGTTAAGCTGGAAGGTCTCCTCGTGAGAGCCGTCATACATGATGGACGTGAAGCCGGCCTCGATGCACTTGAAGCAGTCCTCGTAAGAACCGTGATCGAGGTGAAGGGCGACGGGAACGGTAACGCCCGTGGCCTCGACGGCAGCCTTGACCATGTCGGCGCAGACCTTGAAACCGCCCATCCACTTAGCGGCACCAGCGGTGCACTGAAGGATCAGCGGAGACTTGGCCTCCTCGGCGGCCTGGAGAATAGCCAGGGTCCACTCGAGGTTGTTGGTGTTGAAGGCACCGAGACCGTACTTGCCGGCCTCGGCCTTCTTGAGCATGTCTGCTGCGTTGACGAGCATAAAAGAAACCTCCTGTAAGGTTGCTCCGATAACGCCTGTGATTTTACCACGGCGCACCCGAGCATAAACGTTCGTTTGTTCACGAATATCGTCCAAACAGACTTTTTTGACCGTTTGCCCTACGAAATTGACCCGTTGGGGAAAAATAGCTTGACGTTTGGACGCTTCTCGTGCTTCAAAAAGCCGACTATTAAGCTACACCTGCATGAAAGGGTTCTGCATGAGCTCGCGTGCCATGGTGGTCGAATCGCCATGGCCGGTTAGGCAAACGGTATCGGGCGGGAGAAGCCGGGCGAGCTTGGAGAGCGAGCGCAGAATCGCCGCCTCGTCTCCTCCAGAAAGATCGGTGCGGCCGTGCCCACCCGGAAACAGGGTGTCGCCCACAAAGGCAATGTTCCCCTGCTCGGTGGCGGCAAACAAGACGATTCCGCCCGGCGTATGCCCTGGTGCCTCGATCACCTGCAGGCAGATATCGCCCACCTCGAGAGTATCGCCCTCGGCGAGCAGGCGCGTCGGCTCCCCAGGGTCGGGCGTCTCAATGCCCCACATAGCTCGCTGTTCCTCGATGTTCGCATGCGGCACCGCCACATCCTTAGCACACAGCTCATACTGACAACCCTCGCCAACGGTGGTTCGCACGCCGGCAACACCACCAACATGATCGGCATGGCCATGAGTGCATACGGCGCCAAGCATGCGTACGCCGGGATGCTTGGCTCGAATATGCTCCACCAGGCGCTCGCCTTCCCATGCGGGGTCGACAATCACGCACTCATTGTCCGAAATAACAGCATAGCTATTGGTCTGAATGGGACCGTTTACGAGTGTCTCGATCTCGACCGTTCCCTTGGGAGTTACATCCAAGGACACAGCACTCATGTCCCTCTCCTCTCTATAGAACTCGAGGCATCAAACGATGCCTCGAGTGTAGCGAATATCGATAATGTGGCACGTTCGTCGCGACTAAACGCGGCGCTTAAGTTGGGCTCCACCCTCGCCGGGCATCAGGCGGCGCGCGTCGTAGACCGAGTCAACGCTGCTGATAGAGGCCAGCAGCGGATCCAGGCCACTCGCGTCCGAGATCTCGACCATAAAGCGCAGGGTTGCAATACCCTCGCGGTTGGTCGAGGTGGCGGCAGAAAGGATATTGCCGCCCGCATCGCCAATGGCAATGGTGACATCCTTGAGCAGGCCCATACCTGTCTCTTATACACATCTCCGAGCCCACGAGACGTAGAGGAATCTCG
>CABSYH010000189.1:0-4011 GCA_902481965.1 uncultured Collinsella sp. | reverse complement strand
TCGTCGGCAGCGTCAGATGTGTATAAGAGACAGACGCCAAGGTTCACCCCGTCCGCGACGAGAATGGCATCATCGTCGACTTCGAGACCGAGGGCGAGTTCCCCAAGTACGGTAACGACGACGACCGCGTCGACCAGATCGCTCACGACGTTGTGCACCAGTTCATGGAGTACATCCGCATGAACGATACCTACCGCAACTCCGTGCCTACGACCTCGGTTCTGACCATTACCTCCAACGTCGTGTACGGTAAGAAGACCGGCTCCACGCCCGACGGCCGCAAGGCTGGCCAGCCGTTCGCCCCGGGTGCTAACCCCATGCACAAGCGCGATAGCCACGGCGCCATCGCTTCGCTGTCTTCGGTTTCCAAGCTCCCGTTCCGCGATGCTCAGGACGGCATCTCCAACACCTTCTCCATCATCCCGAGTGCGCTCGGCAAGGAGGACCAGGTGTTCTTTGGCGATATCGACCTTGATCAGCTGGGCGAGTAACTATTGTTAGTGCTATACTAACAATAACGATTACTGATTAGTGCGCCGGTTTCGGCCGGCGCCTATTAATCGAAGGAGACACATTATGAAGGTTTCTGAAGTTTCCGAGACCCAGGCCGATAACCTGGTCCACATGCTCGACGCTTACGCCGAGAAGGGTGGCCACCACCTGAACATCAACGTCTTCAACCGTGAGACACTGCTCGACGCTCAGGCTCACCCCGAGAAGTATCCGCAGCTGACCATCCGCGTTTCCGGCTACGCCGTGAACTTCCACACGCTCACCAAGGAGCAGCAGGACGAGGTCATTGCGCGTACCTTCCACGACAAGTTCTAAAGGGGTTTAACTCCCGCAGGATCGCCGGGCCGCTTTGGGTTACTTTCCAAAACGTCCTCGGACATGCAAAGAGGCTCGCTGCGCACTTCGTGCGGCGAGCCTCTTTGCGTCCTGACGCTCCTATTTGGCAAGGTGTTTTTTAGAATCCATTTTGCGCTCGGCCTCGAAGGCCTGCCTGTCCCAATCGAGCGGAAGTCCGGCCTCGACCCACGCCTCGTAGGCCCTCCTTATGGGCTTGAGCTCCCTTTGGCCCCTCTCCAGCATCGAGATGTACTTCTCGCTGGTGCCCAGTATGGACGCCGCCCTCACCTGGCTGACCTTCGCCGCGCGCCTGGCCGCCACGAGTTCCGAGGCGTCCTCGCGCCTCCTGATCTCGTGCGGGCGCATCAGCGCCCGGTACGCCTCCCTGGCCACGTAGCGCTTGAGGCACCTCATGACCTCCCTGTCGCTCTTCCCCCGCGCCCTCGCCCTCTCGGCGTACTCGGCGGTCTCGGGGTCGCGCATGACCCTCTGCCTCGCGATCTCGTGCAGCGCGCTGTTCGCCTGCCGGTCGCCGCCCCTGTTGAGCCTGTGCCTCACGGTCTTGCCGCTCGAGGCGGGGATGGGACAGGCCCCGCATATCGCCGCGAACGACGCCTCGGAGCGCAGCCTGCCCGGGTTGTCCCCGGCCGCTACCGCGAGCTTGGCCGCGCTCACGGGCCCGCACCCGTACATCGCCAGCAGCGCGGGGCAGTTCTCCTCCAGGGACGCCTCGATCGCGCGCTCCATGTCGAGCGCCGCGTCGCGCGCCGCCGCCCACAGGTCCGCCAGCGCGCCGAGAGCGGCGCCCAGCGCGCCCTCGGCGCGCACGGAGGGGAGCTCCTCCATCAGCCTCGGCCCCGCCATCCCGCGGAACCTCGACCTGAGCCCCTCCGGCGCGGTGGTGAGCAGCGACCTCGCGGTGTTGATCGCCGAGGTCCGCGCCTTCACCGCCCCGGAGCGCGCCGCGAGCATGCAGCGCACCCCGTCGACCCACCCGTCCTGGCTCTTGGGGGTCCCGAGCTTTGAGCCGGATATCGCCGCGCGGGCGGCCCTCTCCGCGTCCGCCTCGTCGCACTTTCCCTGCCCAGGGCGCCTCCTCTGCGTCCCCGCCGGGGAGAGCGCCTCGCGCACGGGCATCCCCAGCGACGCGAGGTGCCTGGTGAGGCCCGCCCCGTAGGACGGCGTCCCCTCCATTGCGACGCAGGCCGGCTCCCCGGCCGCCGCGATCGCACCGGCGAGCGCCTCGTAGCCCGCCGCGTCGGCGGGGAACCGGCGGGACAGGACCCTGCGGCCCCTCCAGTCGAGGACGTACAGCCAGTGCGAGTCGGCGTGGGTGTCGACCCCGCAGAAGACCGGCCCGCGGGCGCCGGGTGTCGATTCGGTTCTCATGTCTCGCTCCGTTCTTTCCGTGCTCGCCTGGACCGGGCAGACGGCACACTGACGGGGCGCGATAGAATGCGGTTGATCGGGTCCGCGGTATCGCTCCATGCTCCTATTAGGTCATGCGGCGGTCTCGGCTCGCCGCGGCCCGCGCGGGACATGTCAGGAAACGAGGGCAGCCCTGTGGGCGCCAGCGGAATGTGGGGTCACCGCGCGGTCCGCATCTGATGGTGTCGACGTCAATGGTATACGGGTGCATCATCGACGTCTTCAATACAGAAAATATCAGTGCGGAATGTTTTGGGAGGTAGCCCAAACAGCCCCGGCGGGGGTCCTGTGTAGTCACCCTTTAGGCGGAACTCTCCTAATTATTTGGATGAGTCGTTTACTTACTTGTACTGTTACCGTCTTCCCGCTCTTGTTGGGGTATGCTTTGTTCGTATGTAAACGTATGACATGTTGATGGGGGAGGGTGCTATGGCTCGCGAGAGTGCTCGTTCTAAGGATACGGCTAAGCCTGGCATCAAGGAAGTTGCGGCGGTGGCGGGGGTTTCGCCTACTACGGTATCTCGCGTGCTTAATAATCGCGGCTATATTAGCCAAGAGACCCGCGATAAGGTCCATGCCGCGATGAAGCGCATCAACTATACGCCCAACGATATCGCCCGTGCCATGCTCAACGGTCGCCTGAATCTAATAGGTATGATAGTCCCCTATGTCAGCAGCCCGTTTCATGCCCAAGCGGTCCAAGCCGTTGAGCGTACCCTGGCCGAAAACGGTTTTAAGATGTTGCTGTGCAATAGCGCCAATCGACCTGATCTTGAGCGTTCTTATATCGATATGCTTCGGCGCAATATGGTTGATGGCGTCATCGTCAACTCGCTTAATATCGGTGCCGAGGCGTATGCCGAGATGGGCTTGAGTCTGGTTGGTATCGACTGCGACCTTGGCGAGACCTCTGTTCAGATTGCGAGCGACAGCTATGGCATCGGCGAACTTGCCACGCGTCGCCTGATCGATGACGGGTGTTCGCGCATCTTGTGCCTGCGCAACAATAGCCGCATGCGTATGCCTGCCAATAAGCGTACCGATGCCTACCACGATGTTGTGGAGCAGGCCGGTTTGCCCGCGCTTGTCCGTGAGGTCGAGTTCGTTAAGTCCGACGACGAAAAGAGTGCGGTCGTTGCGAAGATCCTCGATGAGAACCCCGATATTGACGGCATCTTTGCGGGAGACGACACGATGGCGGCCATCTGCCTCAACGTGATGAAGCGGCGCGGCTTGAGCGCTCCGGACGATATTAAGGTCGTGGGCGCGGATGGCGCCCGCCGCACTATGACGTTTATGCCTGACTTAACAACCGTTCGTCAAGATATCGATCGCATCGGAGAGCTCGCGGCGCAATCCATCATCGCTCTTGTTAACGGTGAAAAGCCCGAATCGAATACCAAGCTCCCCGTTGAACTCATTGAGGGCAAAACCGCGTAGTTCATCCCGTGCCAAAAGAATTCCTCAAACGCCTCTGATGACCGTTCGCCGCCATATGTCAACCGTTTGCCGACGACTGGAACTGCGAAAAGACGTATTAGTGTGAAAACGTTTGACATATGAAAACGATTGACATATCTTGCAGTTGTACCGAGTTAGTATCTTGTGGGAAAGGAAGTCTCGGATGCACAAGGTGTATTACCAGCCTGAGGGAATTTGGGTAGGCGACATCATGCCGTACGGCGAGGACGGCACCTGTCTCTTATACACATCTCCGAGCCCACGAGACGTAGA
>CABSYH010000188.1:0-4013 GCA_902481965.1 uncultured Collinsella sp. | reverse complement strand
TCGTCGGCAGCGTCAGATGTGTATAAGAGACAGGCGCAAAAGTGCGTCTCGGCAATCTGGGACCCGTCCCATTTAATATTTATAAATATGCAGGTCAGCGAGGTGCTAGCGATGTGCTAGCGGATGCGCCGCCAGATAGACCTCGGTCAGTTGCGTTCGGTCGACATGCGTGTAGACCTGCGTGGTCGAAATATCGGCATGGCCCAAAATCTCCTGCAGCACGCGCAGGTCGGCACCGCCCGCGAGCATGTGGGTGGCAAAGGAGTGGCGCAAGGTATGGGGATGGAGCCCCACCAGTCCCACCTGGCGCCCGTAGCGCTCACAGATGGCATGGATGCCCTGGCGCGACAGACGGCGGCCGTTCTTATTTAAAAAGACCGCCGAGGTCTCGGTTCCGCGGGCATGGGCCGCCAAGCGAGAACGCCCCTCAGTTACATAAAGCGTCAGAGCTCGCGCCGCGCTTCCTACCAGCGGGGACAGGCGTTCCTTCGAGCCCTTACCGCGAACGAGCACAAAGCCATCGTCGATATGGATATCGCCCACATCGAGCCCCACCAACTCGCTCACACGCAAACCGCATCCGTAGAGCACTTCCAAGATGGCATGGTCGCGCAAGCCCATCTCGCCCTCGGGGAAGTCTTGATCGAGCAGCGCCGAGACATCCTCCACCGATAGATACTCCGGCAAACGCTCAGCCTTTTTAGGCAGGCGCAACGCCGCCGTTGGATTTTGGGCCACAGCCCCATCGCGCACCAAAAAGGCATGCAGGCCCTTCACGGCCGCAAGCGCACGCTCCACCGAGGCATCGGAATAGCCCCCATCGCGACGGTCGGCAACAAAGCCCTCCACGACCTGACGGGTCACCTCTTCAAAAGACACAATACCCGCCCGCTCCAGATAGGCGCAGTACGTCGTCAGGTCACGACGATAGGCCGCAATCGTGTTGCGCGCCAAACCCCGCTCGACCGCGAGGTAATCGAGATACTCCCCCGCCGCCACGGCGAGCGACGAGGGAGTAGCTTCGGTATGTTCCTTATTCGCCGGCACCCTTAGTCCGTAGCGAGGTTCATGGGCGTCACCTGCAGACGGTCGACACCCTCGTGCTGGCCGATCGAAGCGCGCACGAACTCGCGGAACAGCGGCTGCGGGTTGGTCGGGCGGCTCTTGAACTCGGGATGAGCCTGGGTTGCCACATACCACGGATGCACGTCGCGCGGCAGCTCGACCATCTCGACCAGGCGCTCGTCGGGCGACAGACCCGAGATAACCAAACCGGCGTCCTCGAGCTGGTCACGGAAGGCGTTGTTGAACTCAAAGCGGTGACGGTGACGCTCGTAGACGAGCTCCTCGCCATATGCCTCGCGAGCAAGGGTATCGGCGGCGAGCTTGCACGGATAGGCGCCCAGGCGCATGGTGCCGCCCTTCTCGGTCACGTCCTCCTGCGAGCTCATCAGATCGATGACGCTAAACGGGCCGTCCGGATCGAACTCGGAGGAGCTGGCGCCGGCAAGGCCGACGACGTTGCGGGCGAACTCGCACACGGCCACCTGCATACCCAGGCAAATGCCCAGATACGGAATCTTGTGCTCACGGGCAAACTCGGCCGCGAGGATCTTGCCCTCCAGGGCGCGCTTGCCAAAGCCGCCGGGGACCAGGATGCCCGAGGCGTCGCCCAGAACCTCGGAGACATTCTGCTCGTCGAGGCTCTCGCCGTCGACTAGCTGGACGTCCACATGGCGATCGTAGAAGACGCCCGCATGGTGCAGGGCCTCGATAACCGACAGGTACGCATCGGGCAGCTGCGTGTACTTACCCACGACGGCGATCTTCACCTTGTCGGCGTGATGGTTGGCGTGATTCTGTTTGCGCAGGAACTCGTTCCACTCGCTCATGTCGCGCTCACGCGGGTCCAGACCCAGGCGCTCGCAAATGCGCAGGTCAAAGTCCTGCTCGGCAAGCAGCTGCGGAACATCGTAAATGCTCGCGCAGTCCTCGTTGGTAAAGACACAATCGGTGTCGACGTCGCAGAAGCTTGCGATCTTTCCGCGGATAGCGTCATCGATATGGTGGTCGGAGCGCAGCACGATGATATCGGGCTGGATGCCAAAGCTGCGGAGCTCCTTGACGGAATGCTGCGTGGGCTTGGTCTTGACCTCGTGGGCGGCGGCGATATAGGGAACGAGCGACACGTGGATGTAGCAGACGTTCTCGGGGCCGGCCTCCTTGCGGTACTGACGGATGGCCTCGACAAACGGTTGGGACTCGATGTCGCCGATCGTGCCGCCCAGCTCGGTGATGACTACATCGGAGCCGGTCTGCTCCTCGATGCGGCGGAACTTGTCCTTAATGGCATTGGTGACGTGAGGAATCACCTGCACGGTACCGCCCAAAAAGTCGCCGCGACGCTCGCGGGCGATCAAGCTCTTATAGATGGCGCCGGTCGTAAAGTTGGAATCGCGGGTCAGGTTCTCATCAATAAAGCGCTCGTAATGACCCAGGTCCAGGTCGGACTCGTAACCATCCTCGGTAACGAAGACCTCACCATGCTGGAAGGGGCTCATGGTACCGGGGTCGACGTTCAGATACGGATCAGCCTTCTGCATCGTTACTTTGTAGCCACGCGACTTGAGCAGACGGCCCAGCGAGGCCGCGGTGATACCCTTGCCCAGAGACGAAACCACGCCACCGGTTACGAACACATGCTTGGTCATATTGAGTTACCTGCGCTTCCCGTAGAAGTTGTTTATCCACATCTTACGGGTCTTCATTGTAATACTCGCGCCGCGGACCGTTCGCAATTTTTCTCGCGTGAGATTGCATTTCTCAATCTTGAAACAAAACGCCGCCCGGTTTCCCAGGCGGCGTCGCTATGGCAAGGGTTACATGCTGCTATCGATCAGAAACCTCGTCCTCAAGCATTTCTTGAACGAGCATGCCGGTACGGACGCCCTCAAGATACCACTCGCCACGTTCGGTGAGGCAAATGCCATTTGCAAGCTGACCGCCGTCGTCGCTATAACGCGAGACGACATCAATCATGCCTTCGGAATCCAAGCGATCGATTGCGGCGCGGGCACGATACGGCGAAACCCCCACGCGCTCGGCAAGCGTTTTGCGCGAGAAACCATACGGCCCGCCATTGTCTTCGGTTTGCTGGTCGATCTCCATCAATACCAGCACCTCGACACGCTTCATATCGTTGACACTCGCACGACCCTTGCCCGCCATAGCAGCCTCCTCAAACCGAGCACGAGCATCTAACGCGCCGTGCGCGACCGACACACCTCACGATGGCAGGTAATATCCATCATGCGGCATCCCGCTAAGGATGAAACAGTTACGGTTATTGTATACCGCTCAAATTGTTTCTAGGCAGGTAAACAGCTACTTTTCGCCGAAATAGGCGCTTTATTGATCAAAAAGCCGTACCGGGCGCTAACCCGATACGGCCAAAATGCAATGCAATTACCGCGGTGCTTCAAACTTAGCGATGGAAGAAACCGCGGCGCTCAAACTTGGGCTCGCAGCACACGTTGATACCCAGTTTGCGCAGTACCGTCTCGTCCGTCGGCGAGATAATCACGCTAAAGAAGGCATCGCAACCGCGCAGCTGCTCCAGGCCCGAAAGGACGCGAGCGGCCGTCTCACTCGTGGCCGAGGTGATCGACAGCGCCATAAGCGTCTCGTCGGTGTGGAGGCGCGGGTTTTTGCTGCCCAGGAAATGCGTCTTGAGCTTGCTGATGGGCTCGATCGCTTCATCGCTAATGACCTCGAGCTCAAGGTCGACGCCCGAGACATGCTTAAGTGCATTCATGATGAGCGAGCTCGCGGCGCCCAGGCGCGTGGAAGTCTTGCCGGTCACCACGGAGCCATCGGGCATGACCATGGCACCCACGGGACCACCCGTCAGCTGCTCCCTGGTGAGGGCTGCCGAGCGCGCCGGTGAGTAGTTCTTATCGATGCCGGCTTTCTTCATAATAATCCTGTCTCTTATACACATCTGACGCTGCCGA
>CABSYH010000187.1:0-4015 GCA_902481965.1 uncultured Collinsella sp. | reverse complement strand
AGATTCCTCTACGTCTCGTGGGCTCGGAGATGTGTATAAGAGACAGTCTTAATGCCACGGCGCACAACAGGGGCGCCGATTCTTTATGCTTGTCTCAGTATAATCCCCCGACGCACGACCGCGACTCGGCCTGTACCCGCAAATACACCTGTCGGTTGTAGGCCGCGAAACAGAATGGAAACCAACCCACCGGCTCGTCGCGTTTACCGCGTTTTATAATGCTTGCGTTGCAACCTAAAAGAGGAACGTATGGCTCATAACGACAAAACCGAAAGCGCAAACGAAACGCAGGATCATTCCCAGCCGCTCGACGATGGCGGCTTTTTCTCCCTGAACGACGTCATCACGGCAGGCAGGCATCAACTTACCCGCTCCGAGCATCTCTTGGCTGCCGACACGCGCCGCAACGCCCGCAACCTACTCGCGAGCGCCAAGTTGCTCGCGCTCGTCGTCATTGTCTCGCTCGCCATGGGCGTTGCCGCTTGGGCGTTTTTGGCCTCGCTGAATATCGCCACCGACTATCGCGAGCACCATGTGTGGGTCTACGCCTTGCTTCCCGTTGTGGGCGTTGCCACCGCATGGGTGTACAAAAACCACGGTCTTGCCGCCAAACGCGGTAACAACCTGGTCATCGACTCCGCTCTGGGCACACGCCTCATCCATATGCGCATGGCCGTCCTCACGTTTGTGTGCTCCACGCTCACACACCTAACGGGCGGATCGGCCGGTCGCGAGGGGGCCGCAGTGCAGATCGGCGGCACCATCGCCAGCAACATCTCGAGCCTCGCCCACCTCAAAAAGCATGACCACCGCGACCTCATGCTCGCCGGCATCTCGTCGGCCTTTGGTGCCGTATTCGGCTCGCCCCTTGCCGGAGCTTTCTTTGGCATGGAGATGTGCTTTATCGGCAAGATTGACTACACCGCGGGCATTTACTGCCTGGTCGCCTCGTTTACCGGCTACTTTACATCACTCGCCCTGGGTACCGAGTACGAAGCGAATGTCATCGTCAGCGTTCCCGCCATGACGCCCAAAACGGTCGTCATCGTTGTTATCAGCGCCATCATCTTCGGTCTGACGGCACGCCTCTTTGCGTGGTCGGTTCGAACCGTCAAGAGCCTGTACGGTCGCTTTATCACCAATTACCTCGTTCGCGCACTTATAGGCGCACTCGTGGTTTTGGCCGCGTATGCCCTCCTCGACGCCTGGGACTACGCCGGCCTTTCCACGTGGCTTTCCGGCGCCGGATTTGCCGGCAACACCACCCTGGCAGACGCAGCCATCAAGTTGGTCGTCACAGCGCTTACCCTGGGTGCGGGCTTCCAAGGCGGCGAGGTCACGCCCCTGTTTGGCATCGGTGCGGCGCTCGGCGGCTGGATCGGTTGCCTCGTCGGAATCGACCCCAGTTTTCTGGCGGCTCTCGGCATGCTCGGCGTGTTCTGTGCCGGCCTCAACGTGCCCATCACCACCTGCATGATGGCCATCGACCTGTTCCACGGCACGGCAGCCGGGTTCTTTGTCATCGTGGCCTTTATCAGCTACCTAACTGCCGGACACCGCGGCGTGTACCCCGCCCAGCGCATCATCTCGCCCAAGCGCCGTTCGCTTATTGTGGATGAGGGCGGTACGGTAGCGGATGCTATCGAGCGCCACAACGACCTGATAGAGTAGACGTAAGTATTCGACGTGCAGCCACAATCGGGGGCAATTCGACCTGAGCGCGACCGCACCGTCACGTCATACGCCGGGAGTCGCCCCATGCACGCAACTGATTTTGGCCGCACGCTCATCATCGCCAACCCAGCCGCCCAGTCGGGTGCGGCGCACGAAGTTGCCGAGCGCCTGCAACGCTTTTTGGACATGACTGCACGCGCATCCCAGTTTGACTTGGTGCTAACCGAGCGCATGGGACACGCCAAGGAGCTGGCCGCACAGGCCCAGGGCTATCGCACCGTTATCGCCCTTGGCGGCGACGGCGTGATTCACGAGGTCGTCAACGGGCTTATGACGCAAGAGGAGGACACCCGCCCCGCTCTTGCCATCCTACCCGTGGGCTCTGGCAACGATTTTGCCCAAACGCTCGGCATCGACGATTTCTCCGGTAAGGATTTTGGCGCGCTGCTCACCTGCGAGCTGCAGCGTCAGGACATCGGGCGCATTCGCTCGTGGAGCCCTGCGAGCGGCAGCGGCGAGGCTACCGTTGAGTACTACGACCAGACGCTCTCGGTCGGCATCGATGCCGCCATCGGCCTGGGCACCACCGAGCTGCGCAAAAAGACGGGCCTCGCCGGCGCTCCGCTCTACACCCTATCGGGACTTGAGCAGTTTGGCCTGCGCTATCGCAACTACCCCATGACCATCAGCTTTGATGGCGCGCCCGCCGAGCGCGTGCGGGCGATCATCATGGCAATTCAGCTGGGTCCTACCTATGGCTCGGGCTATCGCATCTGCCCCGATGCCGACCCCTGCGACGGCGTACTCGACGTCTGCTACGCCTGCGGCCCCGTTCCGCGTGCGGTTGCCCTGCCTATGTTTCTTTCGGCCAAAGATGGCCACCATACCAAGCTGCCACCGGTTCGCATGCGCCGCTGTCGCCATGCCGAGCTTACCTTTGAGGAGCCCGACTACCCCATCCAGGCCGACGGCGAGCCCGTTGTCGCCTCACGCATCGAGGTCGACATCCTCGGCGGAGCCCTCCACGTCTGGCACCCCACCCGCTAGCTGCCCTAAGTTGCGGTGAAATAGGGACTGTTTATGCATCTAAAGCCGCAAAACAGTCCCTATTTCACCGCAACTTATGAGTAGGCTATTCGTCGCTGCCCGGCTTGCGACGGTTGGCCTTTTTAATGGCGTTGAAGTGCTTGTCATTGAGTCTGCGCTGGCGAGAGCGCTGAGGCACCTTGGTCTTTACGCGTCGGCGCGGCGGACGGCCACGACGCTCAAGCTCTGCCCTCAGCTTACGCAGACAGCTTGCACGGTTCTGGAACTGGCTGCGGCTCTCGCGCGCCGTCACGGTAATTCCCGAAGGGATATGTTTCATGCGCACCGCCGAGTCCGTCGTGTTGACGCCTTGTCCGCCCGGACCAGTCGCGCGAAACACCTGCACCTCGCAATCGCGCGCCAACTCCTCGGCCGACATCTCGGCATAGCGCGCATACTCGCGCCATCCCATCTTGTTCTCGTCCATATCAACACCTCCCCTCATACAAAAAATGTGACAAAGGGACAGTCCCTTTGTCACATCGCATACCAATCGCTTGTGTTGCGCGCTTAGGCGAAGGTGATCTCGCCGTTCTCGCAGTCCATATCGGCGATACGTGCCAGGCTCTCAACGCGGAAGCCGCGCTTACGGAGCCTATCGCCGCCGCCCTGGAAGCCCTTCTCAACGGCGATGCCAATGCCGGCAACTTCGGCGCCCGCAGCCTCGCAGATCTTAATAAGGCCCTCAAGCGCGCAGCCGTTGGCCAGGAAGTCGTCGATGATCAGGACCTTGTCGCCCTCGGACAGGAAGCGCTTACCCACAATGACCGGGTACTCCTTCTGCTTGGTAAAGGAGTAGATGGTCGTGGCATACTGCTCGCCGTCGAGGTTGATGGACTGCGCCTTCTTGGCAAAGACCACCGGCACGCCGCCAAAATGCTGAGCCGCGATGCAAGCCATGCCAATGCCCGAAGCCTCAATCGTCAGGATCTTGTTGATCTCGACACCCTCGAACAGACGGGCCCACTCGGCGCCCATGTGGTCGAACAGCTCAACGTCGCATTGGTGGTTGAGGAAGGCATCAACCTTAAGGACGTTACCGGCCTTTACGATGCCGTCATGGCGAATACGATCCTCAAGCTCCTGCATGGCGCAACCCCTTCTCGCGGCAACGATACCGCGCGATTAATAAACGTTGTTCGATAGTCTACCACGGACCGACCCCCGCCCGTCCCACAAGCCGCATCGCACCACAAACCAGTCTTTTTGGGACGGCGCGAATCGTGGCAGACAGCCTCCCAACACGCTAATGGCG
>CABSYH010000186.1:0-4025 GCA_902481965.1 uncultured Collinsella sp. | reverse complement strand
ACGAGATTCCTCTACGTCTCGTGGGCTCGGAGATGTGTATAAGAGACAGTTCGTGGCGAGCAGACCGTCAAGGTCGATGCCTCGGGCAATGTGACCGGTCAGGCCGGCGCCGTGCCCGCGAAGGCCGGCTCCGACATTAAGCTCACGCTCGACCTTAAGATCCAACAGGCCTGTGAGACGGCGCTGGCGAGCGCTATCGAGCTTGCCAAGACCACTGGCTACAGCAATGCCGGCAACGGCGCTGTGGTGTGTCTCGATCCCAACAATGGCGAGATCCTGGGCATGGCGAGCCAGCCCAAGTTCGATCCGTCCGTCTTTATCGGCGGCGTCTCAAATGACGTGTGGACCGAGCTCAATGATGACAAGGGTTCGCACCCGCTGCTCAACCGCGCCATTAGCGGACAGTACATGTCGGCCTCGACCATCAAGCCGCTCTCGGCACTGGCCGGTCTTGAGTTTGGAACCTACACTTCAACGCAGACAACCAACTGCACGGGTTATTGGACGGGTCTGGGCAAGGCTTGGGGCAAGCGCTGCTGGCTGACGTCTGGCCACGGCACCATGACGCTGCAGTCGGGTATCGCCAACTCGTGCGACCCCGTCTTCTACGACATGGGCAAGGCGTTCTTTTATGACGAGCAACATCCCGAGGGCCTGCAGGAGGTCTTTCGTCGCTGGGGCCTAGGCAAGACCTGCGGTATCGATCTGCCGAGTGAGGGCGCGGGTCGTATTCCCGATGCCGAGTGGAAAGAGTCATACTTCACCGACGCCTCTGCCGAGGACCGCAAGTGGAATGCCGGCGATATGACCAACATTGCCATCGGCCAGGGCGACATCCTGGTGACGCCCCTGCAGATGGCGTGCGCCTATATGGGTCTTGCCAACGGCGGCAAACAGTACGTGCCTCACGTATTTTTGTCTGCCGTGTCGCGCGATGGCGACGGCGATGCCTATAAGTACAATGGCAAGGGCAAGAAGAAGCGCCTGGAGGCCAAGATCAACAGCGATTCGGATTTGGCTCTTGTTCGCAACGGCATGCACGACGTGATTTACACGGCATCGACGTCCCTGGCGGCGCACTTTGGCACCCTGACGCCGCAGGTATACGGCAAGTCGGGCACGGGCGAGAAAAGTGGCGAGGACGAATACGCGTGGTTCTGCGCCTATGCACCGGCCGATGATCCCAAGTATGTCATCGCTACCGTCCTGGAGCAGGGCGGCGGTGGCTCAGATACCGCGATGCATGTCGTGCGCGACGTGCTCGGCGTGATTTATGACGAGCCCGATACCTCTTCGGCCTCGGGCGATTCTTCGGTTCGATAGGAGGTTGCGATGGATTTTTCTCCGGCGGATCTGTTCCGTTCAACCAAGACCGGCTCTCGCAGCAGCCTGGACCGCGTCAACAAGCAACTTTCGGCCTCGCGCGGCACGTTTCGCCAAAAGGTGCATATCGGTGTGCTCGTGGCTACTGTGGCGCTCGTCGCCTACGGTGCCATCATTATCTGGTCGGCTTCGCAGTTTAAGGCCGATGCTTCGTTCTCGCGCCATCTGCTGGGAATTGGCATCGGAGCGGTGCTGGCGGTGCTCGTCTGGCGAACCGACCTGCGCGGTATTTCCAATTTCTCGACGGCGTTGCTCGTCATCGACCTGATCGTGATCCTCTCGCCCAAGATTCCGGGTCTGTCCTATACGGGCGGTCTGGGCATGACGGGCTGGATCAAGATTCCCGGTATCGGCTTGACATTCCAGCCGGTTGAGCTTGCCAAGCTCATCACCATCTTCTTTATTGCTACGCTTGGCTCGCAGTATAACGGTCGCATCGATACCGTTCGCGACTACGTCAAGCTCTGCGGCATGCTGTCCATTCCGTTTTTGGCCGTCGTTGCCATGGGCGACCTGGGATCGGGCCTGGTCGTGCTGGTTTCTGGCGCTATCGTCATCTGTATGAGCGGTGCACGCCGCGAATGGGTGCTGTCGACCCTGGCCCTGCTTGTGGGCCTGGTGGCCCTCGTTCTGGCGCTTGATTCGGTCTTTGATTCGTTGCTCGGCCATGATGTGCTCATCAAGCAGTATCAGATGAACCGTCTGACGGTCTTTATCGACCCCGATAATGCCGATTCGGACGATGCGTACAATCTGCAGCAGTCGTTGATCGCGGTCGGCTCGGGCGGTTTCTTTGGTAAGGGCCTGGGGCATGCGACGCAGTCGGCCGGCGGCTTCCTACCCGAGTTCCATACCGACTTCGTCTTCGCCTTCCTGTCCGAGACCTTTGGCTTTTGCGGTTCCTTTTTGCTCCTGTGCCTCTACGTGCTGCTGATCTTTTCGACGATTCGCGTCGCCTTTAAGTGCGAGTCGCTGTTTTTGCGTCTTTCGTGTGTGGGCATCGTTGGCATGTGGGCGTTCCAGACTTTCGAAAACATCGGCATGTGCATCGGCATGATGCCGATTACCGGTATTCCGCTACCGTTTATTAGCTTCGGTTCGTCTTCGATGATGATTCAGCTGCTGACGGTGGGTATCGTACAATCCATATGGCGGCATCGTTCGGGCGCCGCGTAACCGCTGGAGGGGTTTGCTATGAAAATTCCCGTAGATAAGCTGACCCGCGCTTTTAAGATGGGCGCGTCCGTTAAGAAGGATTCCGATACGCCGGTGCGCGTCTCGGTCTATTTGGATCCGTCCGCCTCGCGCTTTCTGGCTGAGACGGTGCGCGACGCCTTTGTGCCGCAGACGACCTCGGGCATTGTGCGCGTCGAGCGTCTGGGGGAGGAGCGAATTGCTCCAAAGACCGATACCGATGTGGTACTGGTGCTCTCGTGTGGTTCCGACCGCTTGGAGAGTGCCGTGCAGGAGCTCGTGATCGCCGGCGCGCCCGTGTGCGTGCTTGCCGAGTCTGCTGTGGAGGTGCCGTTTATCGAGGAGTCCACGCCCATGCTCGGCGTGGTAGCGGCAACCGATAAGACGTATCTGCTCGAGACGCTTGCCCGCTGGATTCTCGATCGCACCGACAAGGAAACGGCTTTTGCGGCGAACTTTGCCTTCATGCGCATCGCGGCGGCCAATCGTATCATCACCTCGTGCGCGCTCACCAATATGGCGACCGGTGCGCTGGTGTTTTTGCCGGGCGCCGATTATCCCGTTATGGCGCTGGCGCAGGTGGGCATGCTCTTTGAGCTCGCTGCCGTCTTTGGACGCGGCATTAAGCCTGAGCGCGGCTACGAGGTCGCGGGCGTGCTTGCCGGCGGTCTTGTGATCCGCGCGGTCACCCGCGCACTTGTCAAGCAGACGCCGCATATTGGGTTTGCCGTCAAGGCGCTCACTGCTGCCGCGGGCACCTATGGCATGGGCCGTGCGCTCGTTTCGCTCTACGAGCGCGATGTCGACTACAGCCGTGCCAACGAGGTGGTCACTGCCACGTTCTCCCGCGTTCGCGATCTGGTGACCACGGTCGCGGGCGCTACCCGTCCTATGGCGTCCTATCAGGACGCATCAGATCTCGCTGCTTAGGGGTTTTCCGTTGCGCGTTGCATACCAAGATTGTTTTCATTTAATTGAGCCGTTGCTCGCCAAGGTCGAGAAGCCGAGTCGCTATATCGATCACGAGTGGGGCACGCTTTCCAAGGCCGATGCCGACTACCGTTGCTGCCTGATCTATCCGGATGTGTACGAGGTCGGTCTGCCCAACCAGGGCATCGCCATCCTCTACAACATCCTTAATCAGGCCGAGGGCATCTCCTGCGAGCGTGGCTATGTGCCGTGGCCCGATATGGGTGACGCTATGCGCGAGGCGGGCATTCCGTTGCTCTCGCTCGAGGGTGCAGCGCCGGTCGCTTCGTTTGATATCGTCGGTCTGCATGTGCCGCACGAGATGGCGGTGACGAACTTCCTCGAGGCACTCGACCTCGCTGGCATTCCACTGTTGGCGGCCGACCGAGGCGAAGACGACCCCATCATCATCGCCGGCGGCCCCTCGGTGTACAACCCCTGTCTCTTATACACATCTGACGCTGCCGACGAATAGAGAG
>CABSYH010000185.1:0-4091 GCA_902481965.1 uncultured Collinsella sp. | reverse complement strand
CTCTATTCGTCGGCAGCGTCAGATGTGTATAAGAGACAGCTTCTCGTCGATTCTTGAAAGCCCGGCCTCGCAAAGCGCGATCATCACGTGGTAGGCGTTTGCCGCCGTCTCGCCGTCGTTGTTGTCAGGATGCGTGGCGTCGAACATGAGGTTGTTCGCGATGCAGGCGGCGTGGTCGAGCACTGCTTTGTGGAACTTGCTCCCGTGGAAGTCCTCAAAGCCGTTTTCTTCGAAGTATTTGGCGTTCATTTCTTCTCCTTCACGTACTCCTCGACGAAGTACTCGATGTGGATGTCTATGCGTGGTTTGGTGCCGTATGGCGACCTCGAGCGTTTGGTGACGGCTCCCATGTCGACCTGCGAATCGTCCTTGAAGGCGATCCCGTTGAGCGCGTCGCAGGCGAGCTTGCCGAGGTTGTCCCAGTCGGGCTTGCCGAGGTCGGCGCGGCCCTCCCAGTACTTCGGGTTGCTCTTCGCGAGCGGCCTGGTGGTCGAGATCCGCATCACAACCGGGCCGTCGTGGTCGGCGAAGGTCTCGCCGTATGCCGCGCGGAACGCGTCCTTGATGGCCTTCTCGGCCTTGAGCGTCTTGGTCGGCGTGTAGGTTCGGTGGTTGCGGTAGTCGGTCATGGGGCGCTGTTTTCCGACAAGCTGGGCGGGGTGCATGGTGATGTGCGCCGTGGCCGCAAGGGTGCGCTTCCAGCTCATTCGCTGAACCCATCGCTCTGGCTGCGGTGCTTGTTGAAGGCTCCGCGCAACTCCGGGTATCGCGCCTCCATGATGCGGGCAAGGGCGGGGGCTATGCCGTTCTTGCAGCCAACGTGCAGCTCGTTGCGCACCATGTTCACCAGGTAGTTGATCGACACGTAGCCCTTCTCCTTGAGGCGGCGGGCGTTGGAAAGCATGAACCGCCACGCCTCGGGGTTGGCCTCGATCCACTTCTTGGCCTCGGCAACGTCCTGCTCGCCAGCCATGCCCAGGCCGAAGATCTCAAGCTGGTTGCTCTGGGGCTTGGGGCGGTATATCTCGTCGTTACGCATTGAGCACCGCCATGCTGCCCACGGCTCGCTGGGCGTCGGCAACGGCCTGGTCCATCGTGGGGATGACCCAGAGCCAGAGCACGGCGAGGAAGATCATGAGGGCCGCGAGGAAGCCGACCATGACGCCCGCCTTGAACTGCGAGCGCTCAAGCTGCTCCTGCGCCGTCGGGCGCTTGCCCTCGAATGGTATGATGGACGCAGCCTCTTTCGAGGCGGCTACGTAGCGGGTGCCCGAAGTGTGGTAGCGGGGGGCGCTCGCTTTCTTTTTTGTCTGCATTTCCGTTCTCCTTTCGGTGTTTTCGCAGGTCAGGGCTAGGGCGCTTTTTAGGGCCTCTTTTTCATCGACTTTTTAGCCCTGCTCTTCGCGCTGTAGTGGCGCTGTCTCTCGCGGTCGTTCCTCTTCTCCCTGATCGCCTCCTCCCGCATCGCGTTGGCCTGTTCGGCGAGGTCTGCCATGTGAAGCTCCTTCGTGCACTCGATGCACCAGCCGCTGATCCGGTTCAGCGGGCGGAACGTCCATTGACCGCAGTGGGGGCATTGACAGCGCTTGCGGAGTGAGAGCCCGCACTTCCGCGCCATGTGCTTCACCGAGTCGATGGAGCGCCCGAGGTCTTTGGCTACCTGCTTGGCGCCGTCTCCGGCGTGCTCTTCGAGGTAACGAAGTTCACGTGTAGACCATTGCCTCATGCCGTCTTCTTCTCTCCTTTCTCCCATTCGCGGTATGCCTGCTTGATCGTCGAGCACATGGTGTCGAAAGCGACCTCACGGGCGGTCTTGGGCTTCTCTTCCTTCTGTTTGGCCTCTTCGGCTGACATTTAGACCGCCACGCCTTTTGACGTGCGCTCCTCGACTAACCCGGCGAGGTAGTCAACAGAGCATCCGTAGAGCTTTGCCAAGTTGATTGCGTCTGGAACCAGTAGCGGTGAACTCTCGCCACGCTCCCACTTGCCGATAACGTATTCGGAGCGGTGGATCTTTTCACCGACTTCTTCTCTGGTCAGGCCTGCCCGCTTACGCTCGGACACAAGATTGTTGAGCATTGTTTCCTCCTTTGCACTAGTTTCTTGTGCCTGAATGGCACTATATACAAGATTCTTGTATCTGTAAACCCTAAAAGTTTGCTATTCGTACAAGTTTCTTGTATGCTTCAACTATCCTAAGTTAGGGGTGAGATATGAGCCTTAAAGACCTACGGCAGCGTTCAGGGCTGACCCAGAAAGAAGCTGCTAGCGTGTTCGGCCTTAAATACCGCACGTACCAAAACTACGAGCTTGGAAATACAAGTCCTGATATGGATACTGCGGCAGAGTTCGCCCGGTATTTCAAATGCACAATTGGTGAACTGTTCGATCTCGAAGAGGGCGATGGCGAACAGATGGGAAGCGCCGAGCGCGAATTACTAACGCTCTTTAACGCCATGAATAAAGAGGGCCGCAAGGCATTACTTGCGGCAGCAAACGGAATCGCCGAGGCTTTCCCGGCGACAAGGAAGGAGTAGCCGTGGCATTGAAAGATATGATGAAGGACATGGCAAATGCAGCTGTGTCGCAGGCGCAGAGCGCTGTACAAGATGCAATCGACCGTGACCAGCAAACCATAAGTGGTCAAGGCACTAGTGGCGTTGTGCAGGGTGTGATGGGGCACTACTCTGAGCTTTCAGCCGAATCCGCTCAGCAGCAATATGGCATGTATCTCATGCGTGGAGAGTCGTTCACGCGCTGCTTTGCGCTCGTGCGTGACAAGATGCTGTTCACGGACCGCAGAATCGTATTCATCGACCACCAGGGCATGACTGGTGCCAAGGCGGCGGTCGTGTCCATCGATCTCCAAAGCATCGTCGGGGTGCGCCTTGAGACGGCCGGTATGGGCTTCGACCACGCCGAGCTGTCGTTCGCGTACATCACAAGCCCGTACTACAAGGTCCAAGGCGTGCAGACGGAGACCAAGACGCTTGAGTTCCCGAAGGGCTTCGACGTCCAGGGTCTCTACTCGCTGCTCTCGGAGCTCGCATACGAGAACGTGCGCCGCATCAACGCATAGAAAAGAAGAAGCCCCACGGGGTCATAGCGCTGCAACGCTGCCCGCGAGGCTTTCCTAAAGAACCTCTGAAAGGAGGCCGTTTCCAATTATGCCAAAAACTGCGGTGATATACGCCCGCTTTTCATGTAACAAGCAGCGCGAGGCCTCAATAGATGATCAGCTGCGCATCTGCCGCCAGTGGTGCCAGCGCGAGAGGTACGCCATCGTGGCGGAATACTGCGACTATGCCATAAGCGGTCGTACCGATGACCGCCCCGAGTTCCAGCGCATGGTAGCCAACGCGGGTGAGAGCGACATAGTGCTTGTGTACATGATGGATCGCTTCAGCCGTGGGGAGTACGACGCGCCCATATACAAGCGCGAGCTTGCCCAGCACGGCGTGAAGCTCGTCTCGGCGCTTGAACAGATACCAGATTCGCCCGAGGGCATCATTTACGAGAAGCTGCTTGAGGGCCTTGCGGCATGCGAGTCGAAGAAGACCGCGATCCGCACGAGGCGCGGCATGGAGGGCAACGCGCTCAAGTGCAAGACCAACGGCGTGCGCGTGTTCGGCTACGCCAGCAACGAGGCCGACGAGTACGTGATCGACGAGGACGAGGCCGCTTTCGTGCGCGAGGCGTTCAAGCGGCGCATAGCAAAGGAGACCACCAACTCGATAGCTCGCGACTTCGCGGCACGCGGGGTCAAGACCTCGCAGGGAAACCCGTGCGGCTACTCGATGGTCGAGCGGATGGTGAAGAACCGGAAGTACACGGGGCGCTACGAGTGGGGCGGCGTTGTCAAAGAGGGCGGCATGCCCGCGATCATCGACGAGGTGACGTTCATGGAGGCACAGGGCATACGCGCGGCCAAGGAGCGCAGCGCGGAGAGCTGGGGCGACTTCGCCCTTTCTGGCAAGGCGATCTGCGCGGGCTGCGGGCGCAACCTGCAAGGCGTAAGCGGGCGCGGGCGCGGCAACCGCAAGTACGAGTACTACCGCTGCCACGACGGATGCTTTAAGCCCGTCCGGCGC
>CABSYH010000184.1:0-4135 GCA_902481965.1 uncultured Collinsella sp. | reverse complement strand
GGCATGACCAGAAGGTCTATGCCTTGCCTTTTTCATGCCAACTTGTTCGCTCTGGACGTCGCTCGCTGACGTTTGCTCAACCTGCGGTGTCATAACAATTCTGTCCAGCTGTTGGCTTTGTGGCATTTGCCCAGATAAAACCTGCCAAAGTAAACCTGTCCCTTTTTGGCAGGTATTAGAGCTCCACGCTTTCGGCGCCGTTGATGGTTAGGTTGCGCTCGTAGAAGGCGGTGAGGGCACGGATGGCGTACATGACGTCGCGCACGCCGCCGGTCTCGTAGCTCGAGTGCATGGCAAGCTGCGGCAGGCCCACGTCTACGGCATGCATACTCGCCTGCATATTGGACAGATTGCCAAGCGTGGAGCCGCCGGCCATATCGCTCTTGTTGGCGAAGGCCTGCGTGGACACGTCGGCGTCATCGCAAATAGCCTGGAACACCGCGCGGCTAAAGGCATCGGTGCAGTAGTGCTGGTTGGCGGCTTCCTTGATGACGATGCCGCCGTTGAGCACAACCTGGTTGTGCGCATCGCACTTCTCGGCGTGGTTGGGGTGCACGGCATGCGCGTTGTCGCAGCTCACGAGCATCGATGCGGCAAGGGCGCGATGGTACGACTCGTCGTCAAAGCCCAGTGATCCGTTAATGCGGCGCAGCGCGTCGGCCAAGAACGTCGACATGGCTCCTTGCTTGGTCTCGGAGCCAACCTCCTCGTTATCAAAGCAGCAAAAGACCGAAACGTCGTGCGCGTTCTCGGCACCCAAAAATGCCTGCAGCGAGGTATAGGCGCAGGCCAGGTCGTCGAGCTTGGGCGTCGAGATAAACTCGTCGGCCCAGCCCCAAATGCGCGCATCCTGACGATTGACCAGGAACAGATCGCGACCCAGAATCTGCTCGGGCTCAACGTCCAACTCGTCGGCGATCAGAGCATCAAAGTCGCCCTGCTTAAGATCACCGGCGCTGATGAGCGGGCACAGGTCGACGGCGCGGTTGGGCGCAAAGCCCTCGTTAACGCCACGATTCATATGGATGGCAAGGCTCGGAATGATAGCGACCTCGCGCTCGGTGGCAAGCAGGCGGCTCTCAATACGGTCGCCTTCGCGCACCAACACGCGGCCCGCGAGCGCCAGCGGGCGATCGAACCAGGTGTAGTCGATCATGCCGCCGTAGGCCTCGGTGTTCAGGCGCAACGTCTCACCTGCGCCATCGAGCTCGGGCACAGCCTTGACCTTAAACGTCGGCGAATCGCTGTGCGACGCCGTGAGCTGAAAATGATAGTCACCGGCAACGCCGTCCTCGCCCCACGTCGCGGCCAGGTCCTCGCCCACCTTAAAGGCAACAACGCTCGAGGTGTTGCGCTGCGTGTAATAACGCCCGCCCGGCTCGATGTCCCACGCCGCGTTCTCGGGCAGGTAGGTAAAGCCCGCCTCGTCGAGCTCGGCCATAATGGTCGCCGCCGTATGGAACATGCTGGGGCATGCCTCGATAAAGTCGATAAGGTCGTTGGCGGCCTCGATATCGTCGGCCGTCACATGCGCGCGCTCGGGCGTTTCCTGATCCGTCATGCTCTCCCCTTTCGCTGGGTTGATGGTCCCTTCCAGCATACCCCGCCGCGCCAGCGCTGCACTCTTCATTCCGTGTTTAATCCCGCACCGCTCACCAAGTTGAGCTATCATGCCCGCGCACCTTTTGCGACAATTACGCTAACAGGACGAGAGGAGCCGCCATGAAGCCACGCAACATTGCCATCGCCTGCGGTGTCGCGGGAGTCGCCGTCGGCCTTGCCGCTGCCACCGGTATCGTTTATCACAAGCAAATCAAGTCCGCCGCGTCGCTCAAACGCTTGACCGGCTACGCGGATGGCTATGACCTGTACGCAATCGACATCGCCTACGACTACGATCTCGATCGCATCATCGCCGCTGGCGTGCGCGACGACCAGGCCTACATCGATGCCGTAGTGGCACAGGTGCTGCCCGGTGTGCCGGCGCATGTTCAGGCACCCCAGTTTGCCTGCAGCGCCTTTGTCGCCGTGGATGCCGAAGGTCGCGTGCGCACCGGTCGCAATTACGACTTTAAGGACGATACTTCGGCGCTGCTGGTGCGCAATCACCCGCGCGACGGCTATGCCTCCGTCGGGTTTGCCGCCCTTAACAACCTGGGCGATAACACTCCGCTTGACTCCGTCGCCGGACGCGCCGCCGCACTCATGGGCCCGTTTGCCCAGCTCGACGGTGTTAACGAATGCGGCGTGTCCATTGCCGTACTCACCCTGGATTCCAAACCCTGTGACCAGGACACGCAGCGCCCCGTCATCAATACCTCGCTCGCCATCCGTCTGGTGCTCGACCGCGCGGCTACCACACAAGAGGCCGTCGACCTACTTTCCGCCCACGACATGCACGCCATGGCCGGACGCGATTACCACTTCTTTATCAACGACGCCGCCGGTGACGCACGGGTGGTGGAGTGGGATCCGCGCGATCCCGACCGCGCATGCAAGGCGACGCCCGTGCGCCAGGTCACGAACTTCTACGCCTGCTATGGCGACGAAGTGCTCCCCAACCAAAAGAATGACGAGCTGGGCCACGGCAAAGAGCGCACCATCGCAATCGCCGATGTCCTCGACGCCCATGTCGGTGCCCAGGACGAGGCAGTCGCTTGGAAGGCCCTGCGTGCCGCAGCGCAAGAGCCCAATCCGGAAGATATCACCAGCAACACGCAATGGTCGGTCGTCTTTGACAATACCGAACCTGCTGCCGCCATCACGCTGCGCCGCCACTGGGGCGACGTCGACGCCTTCGCACTGTAAGGAGCCAGGCCCGTCGACCTTACGTTCCCTGACGTTGCTTACATTTCCATACGCTTGAGCTAACACGTTTTACCCCCGTATCAACAGTGTGCGGGGGTAAACTTATGCGCATGTTATAACTTGCCCGGAAGGATTCATCATGCTCAGGATCGGTCTTCTTACCAGTGGCGGCGACTGCCAGGCGCTCAACGCCACCATGCGCGGCATTGTCAAAACGCTTATGACCAATAGCGAAGAACCTATCGAGATCTATGGTTTTGAGGACGGCTACCAGGGCCTTATCTACAGCAGGTTCCGCGTCATGTCGCCCGCCGATTTTAGCGGCATCCTCACCCGCGGCGGCACCATCCTGGGCACGAGCCGCACGCCGTTCAAGCGTCTGGATATTCCCGAGGCCGATGGCGTCGAGAAGGTACCCGCAATGGTCCACACCTATCATAAGCTGCAGCTCGACTGCCTGTTTATGCTGGGCGGTAACGGCTCCACCAAGACCGCCAACCGCCTGCGCGAAGAGGGCCTCAACGTTATCGCGCTGCCCAAGACCATCGATAACGACACCTGGGGCACCGAGCTGACGTTTGGCTTTACGAGCGCCATCGACGTCGCCACCAAGTGCATCGACGACATCCACACCACCGCTTCGAGCCATGGGCGCGTGTTCGTTATCGAGATCATGGGCCACAAGGTTGGCTGGATTCCACTGTACGCCGGCGTCGCGGGCGGCGCGGATGTCATCCTGATTCCCGAGATCCCCTACGACATGGATAACGTCATCAAGACCATCGAGCATCGCATGGAAACCGGCAGCCGCTTTACCATCGTGGCCGTCGCCGAGGGCGCCATCTCCAAGGAGGACGCGGCGCTGTCCAAGAAGGAGTACAAGAAGAAGCTCGCCGAGCGTACGAGCCCCTCGATTGTCTACGACATCGCCAAGGAGATCGAAGCCAAGACTGGTCGCGAGACCCGCGTCGCCATCCCCGGCCACACGCAGCGCGGCGGCCAGCCCGACGCCCAGGACCGCATCTTTGCGACCCAGTGCGGCGTCGAGGCGGCACTCGGCTGCCTACGCGGCGAGTTTGGCTACATGATTGCTCTGCGTGACGGCAAGATGTGCCACATGCCGCTCGAAGATGTCGCCGGCAAGCTGAAGTTTGTCGACCCCCAGAGCGACCTGGTGCGCGAGGCCAAGGCGTTGGGCATCAGCTTCGGCGACGAATAGCCTCGGCTGGAACCGCCCCCATCGGAGGCCCCAGGGCTTACCTCCCAAATCGTCCTCGGACATGTCAGGACCCCGCCGTGCGCTTCGCGCGGCGGGGTCCTTCCGTCC
>CABSYH010000183.1:0-4165 GCA_902481965.1 uncultured Collinsella sp. | reverse complement strand
GTCGCGCCCTTGAAGTTGAACGTCAGATTGTCCAAATGCGGCCCGCGCAGCGTCGAGCCGTTACGCGGTTTGGTAAAACCGCGTAACTAGTTAGTACATCTTTGCGCCAGCGGGGATGGAAGCGTCGAGCTGGATCAGGTTGAGGCGCTCCTCGCCCTCCTCCTCGTGGATGGCGCTGATCAGCATGCCGCAGCTGGGAATACCCATCATCTTGCGCGGAGGCAGGTTGGTGATGGCGAGCAGGGTCTTGCCGACCAGGTCCTCGGGCTCATAGTAGCCATGGATGCCGGAGAGGATGGTGCGGTCGGTGCCGGTGCCGTCGTCGAGCGTAAAGTTCAGCAGCTTCTTGGACTTCTTGACGGCCTCGCATGCCTTGACCTTCACAGCGCGGAAATCGCTCTTGGAGAAGGTATCAAAGTCGACGAACTCCTCGAACAGCGGCTCAACGGCGATCTTGGAGTAATCGAGCGTGGGCTTAAGCGACTTAACGAATGGGCTCGCGGCGTTGCCGGCCTCGGCAGCCTTGGCGGCAGCGGCACCGGACTGGAAACCCTTCTCGGGCTTCATGTGCGGAAACAGCAGGACGTCGCGAATGGAAGCCTGGTTGGTGAGCAGCATGACCACGCGGTCGATGCCGATGCCGATGCCGCCCGCGGGAGGCATACCGTGCTCGAGGGCGCGCACGTAGTCCTCGTCATACTCCATAGCCTCATCGTCGCCGCCGGCCTTCTCGGCCATCTGGGCAGCAAAGCGCTCAGCCTGGTCGACCGGGTCGTTGAGCTCGGAGAATGCGTTGGCGTACTCGTGGCCGGCGATGACCAGCTCAAAGCGGTGCGTCAGGCGCGGATCGTCCTCAAAACGCTTGGCAAGCGGGCTGACCTCGATGGGGTAATCGCATACGAAGGTCGGGTTGACGATGGTGTCCTCGCCCAGCTCATCGTAAATCTCGGCGATGATCTTGCCAGCAGTCCACTCGGGCTTAATCTCCAGGCCCTTCTCGCGTGCGGCGGCGGCAAGCTCCTCGACCGGCGTGTCGATGGTGACCTGCTTGCCGAGCACGTCCGAGACGATGTCGGTCATGGGACGGCTTGCCCACTCACCGGAAAGATCGATGGTCTGACCCTGGTACTCAATGACCTCGGGGTTGCCGATGGCCTTGTTGGCAGCCTTGATGACACCCTGGGCGAGCGCCTTCATGCCCTCGAGGTCGGAGAAGGCACGGTAGGCCTCCATCGTGGTGAACTCGGGGTTGTGGGTAAGGTCCATGCCCTCGTTACGGAAGATGCGGCCAATCTCGAAGACACGCTCAAAGCCACCGACGATGCAGCGCTTGAGGTGCAGCTCGGTGGCAATACGCAGGTAGCACTCCTGATCGAGCGCGTTGAAGTGGGTAATGAACGGCTTGGCAGTAGCGCCGCCCTGGATGGTCTGCAGGATGGGGGTCTCGACCTCCATGTAGCCGTCGGACTCCATAAAGCGACGGAAGGTGGAGAGAATCTGCGAGCGCTTGCGGAAGGTCTCGCGAACATCGTCGTTGGCAATCAGGTCGACATAGCGCTGACGATAGCGGGTCTCCTTGTCGGAGAGGCCATGGAACTTCTCGGGCAGCGGGCGAACGGCCTTGGAGAGCAGCGTCGCGCTCTTGGGGGCGACGGAAAGCTGGCCACGCTTGGTGCGCACGACCACGCCGGTCACGCCCAGGATATCGCCCAAGTCGAGGGCCTTAAGCGTGCTCCAGGCCGCCTCGTCCATGTCGTTAATACGGCAGAACAGCTGAATCTCGGCGGTAGCGTCGCGCACGACGATAAACATGATCTTGCCCTGACCGCGCTTGGCGACCACGCGGCCGCCGATCTTCACGACGTCCTCAGTATCCTCGCCATCGGCAAGATCGGCATATTTGGCCTCAATGTCGACGACATAGTCCTCGATCTCGGAGTGCTCGGGATAGGGGTTCTGGCCCGCCTCGAACAGGGCGGCGCGCTTGGCCAGGCGGGTGGCGCGCTCGTCGTTGAGCGTCGAGGCCTGATCGGCGACGTTCTGGTTCTCTGCCATAAGTTAGCTCCTCAAACTAAAACGCTCCCCAGGATTCGGTCCCAGGGAGCGAAAACATACCTTTACGCGGGACCGTGGTCTAGCGTGCGATCTTGGCGATGGTGTAGACGCGAGTCTTGCCGGAAGGCGTAACGACCTCGACGGAGTCGCCCTCGCCGTGACCGATGATGGCGTGACCGACCGGAGACTCGTTGGAAATCTTGTGCTCGAGCGAGTTGGTCTCGGTGGTACCGACGAGCGTGACTTCCATGACCTCACCGTTGGGATCGATCAGAGAAACGGTGGAACCGATGGAGACGGTCAGATCGCCCGTGGTGGCAGCAACCTGAGCGTTGGCGAGGATGGCCTGAATCTCGGCAATGCGAGCAGCATTCTGGGCCTGCTTGTCCTTGGCGGCATCGTACTCGGAGTTCTCCGAAAGGTCGCCGAACGCGCGGGCTTCCTTGATGTCCTCGACGATCTCCTTGGCGTAATCGCCCTCACGCCAAGCGAGCTCCTCGACGAGCTTCTGGCGGCCCTCAGCGGTCAGTACGATCTGGCTTGCGTCCATACGGATATCTCCCCAACTATGATGTAACGATCAACTGTCAACAAAACGAAAAAGACCGGCTAGCCTGCGGGCAAGCCGGTCAGGTGCTCACCCCAAAGGGATGGGACTACTCTGCGTCCGCGTCGCTGTCCTCTGCCTGCTTCTTCTTGGCAGCAGCGAGCTTGGCCTCGAGCTCAGCGATCTCCTTGTCCTCCTCGGACTGCTCGACCACGACCTCCTCGGCCTGCTTGGTCTCGGCCTTATCGTCGCCCTCCATACCCTCACGGATATTCTTGACGGTAGAGCCGAGGGACTTGCCGAGCTTCGGCAGGTTCTTGGGCCCGAAGATAATCAGGACAACGACGAGAATAATGATGAGCTCAGGAGCCCTCAGTCCAAACATGTAGACCTCCACAATACAGCGAGACAAGCTCGAATGAGTATACCGCGGGTATCGCGGTATCACAACACTAGCTAAAAAAAGGGACCGCAAGAAGCGGTCCCTTCTCATGCTCTGGTCGGGTTGACTGGATTTGAACCAGCGACCCCTGCGTCCCGAACGCAGTGCTCTACCAAACTGAGCCACAACCCGTTAGCTCGACTATAGTAACAAAGATTTCCGCCATGTGCTAGAGAAATTTTTACTTCTTTGGCTCTTCGATGCGAACCGCGTCGGAAATCAGCTCCGTCGCGCAAGCCCACCAGCCATTTTGCCGAGCGAATGCCTCAAGATTGGATGCCGTGGCGACGGTGTCGCAAATGGCAAACGAGCAAGCGCCCGACCCGCACACATCCACGGCAACAGTGCCGTCCTGCACACGCAACCAGTCGAGAACCGTTTGGATTTGAGGCTCCATTTGCGCAGAAATGACGCCCAAATTGTTGTGGATGAGCGCGTATGCCGTCTCGGCATCCCCAGCACGCAGGGCCGAAGCGATCGCGCCAGGCTTGTCTGCCGGCACCGGGTTCTCATCAAAACGTCGATAGGCTTCAATTGTTGAAACGCTCGCCTCGCGCGGCTTGACCAGCACAACGGGCGTTGCGGGCAGAGCGGGGTACTCGGTTGCCAGCACGTCTCCCCCGCCCACATAAAACGCAGGGCTCGCATGCAAAAAGAACGGCACATCGGCGCCAATACCGCGCGCGATGTCATCCAGCGCAGGATCGCTGCGGTCGACGCCCCAGAGCTCCGCTAAGGCGACAATGACCGCCGCGGCGTCCGTCGAGGGACCGCCCAGACCCGCACACAGCGGGATGTGCTTCTCGATCGTCACGCAAACGTTGGCCTCCCGACCATAACGCTCAGCCATAGCGAGCGCAGCACGATAAGCCGTATTCTTTTGCATGGGAAAGTCGGATGCCGGAACCGTCTGGACGGTCAGCTCCTGCGCCGGAGCGACCGTCACGATATCGGCAAGACCGACGGCTGCCATCAGGGAATCGACCTTGTGGTAGCCGCGGTCGTCGCGCTCGGTATGAACCCCCAAATAGAGGTTTATCTTTGCCGGCGCAGAAAGGGTCAGGGACCAATCGGTCACCGCTGTCTCTTATACACATCTGACGCTGCCGACGAATAGAGAG
>CABSYH010000182.1:0-4201 GCA_902481965.1 uncultured Collinsella sp. | reverse complement strand
AAGCTCTTGGTGATGATAGAGCCGTCGGCCGCGCGTCCGCAATCACGTTTGGTCTCGGTCTCGTGGAGCGGGCCGATGCCCAGGTAGTCGACTAGGCTCATGTCGGCGGTCTTGACGTACTCGAGCATCTCCTCGCAGCGGGCCGAAAGGCCCACGATGGCATCGGGGCCCAGAAGCTTGCGGCAGACCTCGACGGGAATATCGCTCTGGCCCACGTGCACGCCGTCGACAGCAATACCCTGCTCGCGCGCGGCGAGTACGCAGTCCAGGCGGTCGTCGATCAGCAGGGCAACCTGACCGGTTTTGCCGGCCTGTGCGATTACCTGCGCGGCGTCGCCCGTCAGCGCGATGATTTCACGGGCGCTTGCCACCTTGGAGCGCACCTGGATGCAGGTAAAGCCTGCGTCGAGCGCCTGGGCCACCACATCGCCCACGGGACGCCCGAGCGTGTTTTCGGGGCCGAGTACCAGATAGGCCGAGATATCAAGGTTGTCGCGGATACTCATTGTGCTTCCTCCTGCTTTTTGATCTGCGCTTCCATGCGTTCGAGCTTGCCGGTCATGGTGTCGGTAAATCCGGGTCGAATATCGGCTTTGAGCACGACTTCGGTGCGGATGCCCTTGCTCGCCAACACAAAGGTTGCGTCGCGCACGACCTGCATGACCTCGTCCCAGTCGCCCTCGATCTCGGTGAACATCGAGGTGGTGCGGTTGGGAAGGCCGCTCTCGCGAATGACGCGCACGACTTCGGCGACCTCGGCGGACAGCTCGTCGCCGGTGCCGCACGGGGCGATGGCCACGGCGACGAGCGTGTTCATGCCGGCATTGGTTACGGGCTCGGACATGGCTTATGCCTCCTCGAGCTCGAGTTGGTTATCGGCGATGTCCTGGGCGGTTGCGCGGTAGAGCTCGTCGATAAAGGCGACCTTAAAGCTTGCCGGGGCATCGGCGACAGCGGCGGCACGCGTGCCGGCAACGTTGTAGACGGCGGCGCCGCAGACGGCTGCCGTAAAAGGGTCGGCGGCACAGGCGTACACGGCCAGCACGCCGCCCTGCGAGCAGCCGCAACCGGTGATCTTGGACATGAGCGGGCTGCCGCCGTGGGACTTGGCCACGGTCGTGCCGTCGGTAATCAGGTCGACTTCGCCCGAGACCACTACGGCGCCGCCGGTGTAGCGGGCGAGCGCCACGGCGGCATCGCGGGCGGCGTCTACCGTGTCGGTGGTATCGACACCGCGTACGCGGCTCAGATCAGCCGCCTCGCCCTCAAGGCCCCACAGGCCGGCGAGCGCGATAATCTCGGAGGCGTTGCCGCGCACGATGGCGGGCTTGTACTGCTTGAGCTCGTTTACCAGCTGGGTGCGCAGGCTACCGATGCCCAGGCCAACCGGATCGAGCACCCAGGGCTTGCCGGCATCGTGTGCCGCCTTGGCCGCGCGGGGAATCGTCTGCTCGTAGATGGGGAAGAGCGTGCCCATATTGAGATAGATAGCGCCGCCACCGGCAACGAGTGCCTCGCCCTCGTCGGGCAGATAGACCATGGCGGCCGATCCGCCCACGGCGAGCTGTGCGTTGGCGACAAAGTCGATCGTCACCGTGTTGGTGATGGAGCCGGCCATCGGATTGGTGGCGCGAATCTCCTCCACGGTCTTGACCATATGCTGCTTAAGCTGTTCCGAATCAATCACTGCACATGCCTCCTTGGCATAGAAAAGGGGCGCTGTGCATAGACAGCGCCCCTGTAAAGGCGGCATGCTCCCTACGCCAGCATTAACTGACAGGTTCAAAGGATTGGGCCCCATGCCCTCTCAGCCTTGTGGTTTGCACCGCCGGCACTCCCGCATCGAATCTGTTGTTCCCTATACTAGCGCACCGTTACAATGGATACGGTGAAAATGACTGGGGGACTCTATGATCAAACTTGTGCTGACCGATATGGACGATACGCTGATTCCGGCTGGACATGACGGTGCCAGCGACTACGCTATCGAGGGCATTCATGCCATGCAGGCGGCGGGTCTGCACTTTGGCCCGGTTTCGGGCCGTCAGCCGTCCGCGATGGGCTGGATGTTCAAAAATTGTTCCGAGTGCTTTTCGACCGGTGCGTTCTGCAATGGCCAGGTCATGTTTGTGGACGGCGAGGCGGTAGCCTCGCATGCGACCGACAACGCCGCTCTTATGCGCTTGGCTGACTACTTGGAGCAAGAGACCGATGATACGTATCTGAAGGTCTACAGCCTGGGTGACGACTTTTGGGATAACGATGCCTACTGCGTGACGAGCGATCCCGAGCGCGTTCGTCGCGCCATGGAGTCGGGCGGTAATGCGTGGCTCAAAGGCGAAGAGGCCCCGTGCCGTCCTGTTGTCGATGATGCCCCGGTATACAAGGCGAATATCTGGAGCGCCCGCTCGCGCGAAGAGCTTGCTGAGCTGCGCGAGCGCATTGCTGCCGAGGTGCCGGAGCTCTCGCTTGTATTTCCCAACAACCGCGTGCGCCTATTCGATATTCTCCCGGCCGGTTGGGACAAGGGCTGCGCTGCGCTGGAGCTGGCGCGCGCTTTGGGCCTGACGCCCGATGAGGTGGCCGTATTTGGCGATTCCGATAACGATCTGCCCATGATCGATGCCGTTCCCAACTCCGTTGCAGTCGCCAATGCCAACGAGGCCGTCACTGCTGCCGCGCGCTGGCATATCGGCGCTGCGGCAGACGATGCGGTCGCCGGGGCTCTGCATCAGATTGCCGCCTGTGCCGCGACGGGGGAGATGCCGCCGTTTATGCGTCAGATGGATGCGGTGGGTTCGGGTATCGCGGACGTCTAGGGAGGCCATCATGAAGCTCCAGCAGCTCAGATATGTCGTCAAAGTTGCCGAATGCGGCAGCATCACCGAGGCCTCGCGCCGGCTCTTTGTGTCGCAGCCTTCGATTACCGCATCGATTCGCGATCTCGAAAACGAGATGGGCGTGCGCATCTTTGAGCGCACTAACAAGGGCGTCGTTGTGTCCGAGGAAGGCGAGACCTTCTTGGGCTATGCGCGCCAGGTACTCGACCAGGCCGACCTGCTCGAAGGCAAGTACAAGGGCGCATCCGAGCAGGTGCCGCACTTTAGTGTGAGCTGCCAGCATTATTCCTTTGCCGTTAACGCGTTTGTTGACGTGATTCGCGAGTTCGGTGCCGCGCGTTACGACTTTACCCTGCGCGAGGAGCAAACCCACGAGATTATCGAGGACGTCGCGCACATGAAAAGCGAGCTCGGCATCCTGTATCTGTCGGAGCACAATCGCGAGGTCATCGAGCGCATGCTGGCGGCCAACGAGCTCGTGTTCGAAGGGCTCTTCTGCGCCACGCCGCATGTCTTTGTATGCGCCGACCATCCACTGGCGCACCACGCCAGCGTGACACTCGAAGACCTCGAGGACTACCCGTTTTTGTCCTATGAGCAGGGCAGCTATAACTCGTTCTACTATTCTGAGGAGCTGACCTCGACCTTTGAGCGCCGCAAGAATATCCGCGTGCGTGACCGTGCGACGTTGTTCAACCTGGTCATGGGCCTCAACGGCTACACGGTGTGTTCGGGTGTGATCAGCCATGAACTTAACGGCCCCGGTATTATCTCGATTCCGCTCGATGTAGACGAGTACATGGAGATCGGTATTATCACGCGCAAGAACACGACACTTACGCGCTACGGGCAGGCCTATATCGACGCGATTCGTCAGCACATCTAGACTGCTGCATTCTGCACGGGTCAAATCTCTTTATGGCAGTCCCAACTGATATAGGAAGCATCTATATCAAACTGTTATAAACATATATTTTACGATGACCATATGAGCGCTCATACTCTGTCCCAGTAAAGCAACCAATGCAAAGGGAGATATCTATGAGCACTTCGATTCAACCGAACGCGCCGTTTCGCGCCGATATCGTCGGCAGTTTTCTTCGTCCGCAGGCCGTGAAGGACGCCCGTGCCGCCTACGCCGCGGGTACGCTCGATGACGACGGCCTTAAGGCCGTCGAGGATGAGGCCATTCGCGATTTGGTGGCAAAGCAGAAGGCGGCCGGCCTGCAGGTCATCACCGATGGCGAGTTTCGCCGCAGCTACTGGCACCTCGATTTTATGTGGGGCCTTAACGGCATTGAGCGCCGCACCTCACGCACGGGTTATATCTGTCTCTTATACACATCTGACGCTGCCGACGA
>CABSYH010000181.1:0-4261 GCA_902481965.1 uncultured Collinsella sp. | reverse complement strand
CGAGATTCCTCTACGTCTCGTGGGCTCGGAGATGTGTATAAGAGACAGGGCTTCGTGACCGATTATATTGCCACCACCTTCATTGACTTCCCCGTCTTCAATGTGGCCGATATCGGCATTACCTTGGGTGTCGTGCTCGCCCTCTTCGGCTACATGTTCTTGAGCCCCGCTGCCCGTGAGGTCGATGCGACCGCCGAGCTTAACGCCCGTGACGAGGCCCGTGCCAAGCGCAAGGCCCAGCAGCGTGGGGAGCGTGCCCGTAAAATTCGCGAAAGGAACGAGCGCTAATGGCCGACATCCATATTCTTGTTGCCGACGATGCCGCCGGTCAGCGTCTTGACGCTTATCTGGGCGCCAATGACGGCTGCCCTACACGTTCTGCCTGCGCGCATTTGATCGAGGGTGGCGCCGTCGCTGTCAATGGCGAGACCTGTCTGTCCAAAAAGTACTCCGTGCGCGCCGGCGACCGCATTTCGGTCGACCTGCCCGAGCCGCACGACCCGACCGACGTGATTCCCGAGGCCATTCCTCTCGATATCCGCTACGAAGACGACTACCTTATCGTGCTCTCTAAGCAGCGCGGCCTGGTGTGCCATCCTGCGCATGGTCATGAGAGTGGTACGCTCGCGAATGCCCTGGTCTATCACTGCGGTATCGACCATCTGGGCACCGTGCAGGGCGAGGACCGCCCCGGCATCGTGCATCGTTTGGATCGCGATACCTCGGGTCTCATGCTTGCGGCAAAGGACGACGACACCCAGCGCGCGCTCCAAAATCTCATCCGCACGCGTACGCTCGATCGTCGTTATATCACGCTCGTTCACGGTCATATCGCTATGGATGAGGGCACCATTAACACCGGCATTGCCCGATCGACGCGCGACCGTGTCAAGATGGCGGTTTCGGACGATCCTTTCGCGCGCCAGGCCATTACGACCTTTAAGGTGCTCGAGCGCTTTGATTCCACTCGCTTCGACGACGGCTATACGCTCGTCGAGTGTCATCTGTTTACCGGACGCACGCATCAGATTCGCGTGCATATGCGCCATATCAACCACGCCTGCGTGGGCGATCCACTTTACGGCAAGTGCGATGCACGCGCCGATCAGGGCCTGACCAGGCAATTCCTTCATTCCTGGCGCGTCGCATTCGATCATCCCGTGACGGGGGAGCGTATTGAGTGCCGCGATGAGCTGCCGTGGGATCTTGCGGCGGTTCTGGATGATCTGGCCCCGCGTTCGCTCGGCCGTACTGCCGCTGGCGACGAAATCGTCCCGCAGCTCGGTCTGCTCGAAGCCTAGCCAGTATTAGGTGGTTTCTTGAACTCGGTAAGCCTGCGGTAAGATATACGATTGTTTACGTAACGCGTTGCTGGGAGCCTGCATGCTCGCCTTTTTACAAACCAACACACCCATCGTGATCTTCAACCAGATTGTCGTCACGCTGCTCACGGTCTGCTTTCTGTACCAGGTGGTCTTCTTTGTCATCGGCGCTCTTCGTGGCGAGGTCGCGCCTCCCAAGGCCAAAAAACTCCACCGCTATGCCTTCTTTATCGCTGCGCATAACGAGGAGGCCGTGATTGCCAACCTCGTTCGCTCCATCAAGGACCAGGATTATCCGTCCGAGCTTATCGAGGTCTTCGTGGTTGCCGACGCCTGCACCGACAACACCGCACAGCTCGCGCGCGAGGCAGGTGCCATTGTTTACGAGCGCAATGATCTTGCCCGTAAGGGTAAGAGCTGGGTCATGGACTTTGGCTTCGACCGCATCCTTAACGAGTATCCCGACACGTTTGAAGGCTACTTTATCTTCGATGCCGATAACGTTATCTCCCGCGATTACGTGTCCAAAATGAACGATGCCTTTGACCAGGGCTTCCATGTGGTCACGAGCTATCGCAATTCCAAGAACTTCGGCAGCTCGTGGATCTCGGCGGCTAATGCCACGTGGTATCTGCGCGAGGCGCGCTTTCTCAACAACGCGCGCAACATCTGCAAGACGTCTTGCGCCGTCTCGGGTTCGGGCTACCTCATCTCCGCCAGTGTCATCGAGGGCATGCACGGTTGGCAGTTCCACACGCTGACCGAGGACATCCAGTTCACCACGTTCTGCGCCATTCACGGCATTCGCATTGGCTATGCGCCGGCGGAGTTCTTTGACGAGCAGCCGGTGACGTTTAAGGCGTCCTGGAAACAGCGCATGCGCTGGACCAAGGGCTTCTATCAGGTCTTTTTTACCTATGGCAAGCACCTGGTCAATTCGACCTTCCGCTATCATCGCTTTGCTGCCTACGACATGTTTATGACCATCGCCCCGGGTATGCTGCTATCGCTGATCTCGATGCTCGCCAATGCGACGTTCCTGATCGTGGGCGGTCTTTCGCACGGCTTCTTGGCTACCGAAGTCGAGATGCAGGCGTGCGCCGCTTCGCTCATTATGACCTTCGCCATGATGTATCAGACCTTCTTTATCCTGGCGCTGCTCACGACTATCTTTGAGTACAAGCACATTCACTGCGCGCAAAAGTGGCGTCTGGTGACTAACCTGTTTACCTTCCCGATCTTTATGTTCAGCTATATCCCCATCACGGTGGCCGCGCTGTTCCTGAAGGTCGACTGGGTGCCGACGCAGCACGCCGTCAACGTTACCCTTGACGAGGTCATGCAAGGCGCCAAATAACCACCACCAAAACCACCGCAAAGGGGACAGGCACCTTTGTGGTGGTTTTTGCTTTTGCGATGCAGCTCGAGGAGGCGTCCGATGGTCTATATCCCGTTTTGGATTTGCATCTTTGCCGGCGTGGCAATTGATGCCCGAGAGCGACGGTTTCCCAATGGGCTTGCCGGCGCATGTGCCGTGGCGGCGTTGGCGGGTGTTTGGCTCGACCTCGGTTTGAACACAGCGCTTGACCACGCGGGTCTTGCCGTCATTGTTTATCTTGCTCTCGTGCTGACTGAGTCCCTCTGGCGTCGTCTTCGCCAAATCCCGGGCATCGGTATGGGGGATGCCAAGGCACTCTTCGCGCTTTGCACGCTCGACCCTATGGGTGGCATCGTGGCATTTGCCGTCGCACTCCTGGCCCTGGTCCTCTCCTGTCTCTTCACAAAATCGAGCTCCCTGCCATTGCTCCCGTTTTTAGTGCCGATTTTTGCCATAATCGAGGTCGTGGGCTGCACTTTGTAACCGATTGCGCATCCTTCTTAAGGAGCATGCCATGGCATCTAATCAAGAAACGGCCGTCATTAAGGCGCGCATGGACCGTATCCCCTCGGCGTTGTCGCCCGAACTTGTCGAACGCATTGCCGCCGTTCGTGCTTCGGGCTATGTCAACTCGTATCGTTGCAACGACGATCAGGCTATTCGTCGTATTGATCGCGCCGCCGACAAAGGCACACTTATGCGTCCGGCGTTTATGCGCGATACCGAAAAGATACTTCATCTTCCGGCGTATACCCGTTATGCAGGTAAAACGCAGGTCTTTAGCTTCCGTAGCAATGACGATCTGTCACGCCGCGGTTTGCACGTGCAGCTTGTCTCGCGCATCGCGCGCGATATCGGTCGCGCCCTGGGGCTCAATTGCGATCTGATCGAGGCGATTGGCCTGGGCCACGACTTGGGACACACGCCTTTCGGCCATGCCGGCGAGCGCTTCCTCAACGATATCTATCACGAGCGTACGGGGCGTTATTTTTTCCATAACGTGCAGTCGGTCCGCGTGCTCGACGCGTTGTATGGCCGCAACGTGTCGCTCCAGACGCTCGATGGCGTGCTGTGCCACAACGGCGAGTACGAACAGCGTGTTTTTGAGCTTTCGGACATGGGCTCTTTTGAACAGTTTGATCAGACGGTTGAGGATTGCATTGCCGCGGGTTACGGCGCAATTGAGCACCTGCGTCCCATGACGCTCGAAGGCTGCGTGGTCCGCATCTCGGATATCCTTGCCTACGTGGGGCGTGATCGCCAAGACGCCATTGCGGCGGGCCTGCTGTCACCCGACGCCTTTGACGATGACCTTGGCGGTGCCTACAACAGTTGGATCCTCACGCATGCCTCCATCGATATCGTTGAGCACAGCTATGGTAAGCCTCGTATCGAGATGAGCGAGGACCTGTTTGAGGAAATTCGCCGAGCCAAGCGCGAGAACTACGAGAAGATCTATAGCAAGGGTGGTATCGAAGGCGATTCCGAGGCGGAGCTGCGCGAGGCGTTCGTAAAGCTCTACGACTGTCTCTTATACACATCTCCGAGCCCACGAGACGTA
>CABSYH010000180.1:0-4274 GCA_902481965.1 uncultured Collinsella sp. | reverse complement strand
TCTCTATTCGTCGGCAGCGTCAGATGTGTATAAGAGACAGACTCGGGGGTGTTGAATTTCCTGCCAGAGATGGGGATGCCCATGCAACATATCGATCGGATTATCCGCTCCAAGAACGTCTTTACCGCGCAAGACGGCATCGATACCGCCCGCGAGCTGGCGATTGCCATCGCAGGCGACCGTATCGTCGCAGTCGGTGCGCCCGATGACGTGATTGCCGCCGCGCCTGCCGCCACGCCGGTTATCGACTACGGCAAGCAGTTTGTCTGCCCCGGTTTCCATGACGCTCATCTGCACTTCTTCCATACCTCGGTCGGTTCCTCGCCGTACATGCTCATGGATATGGGCACGTCCGAGGCGGCGCTGGTGCAACATGCGCTCGAGTTTTCCCAGGATCTGCCTAGTGACGCTTGGGTTGTGACGCAGGGCTGGCGCAATTACCGTTGGGATCCGCCCGAGCATCCTACCAAGGCGTCGCTCGATGCGGCATTCCCCGATCGTCCCTGCGTTATGTATTCGGGCGACGGGCACACGCTTTGGCTCAACAGCCGCGCACTCGAGGCGCTCGGCGTCACGCGCGACAGCGAGCCGCCAGCGGGCGGCAGTTACGACAAGGATGCAAACGGCGAACTCACGGGCATTGCTCACGAGGCGGCTGCCATGCAGCTGCTACCGCGCTGCCTTGAGTGGCTGGGCGAAGATCGCATCGCAAGCGCTTACGCCGATCAAATGAGGCGTATGGCCGAGCAGGGCATCACCTCGATATGCGATATGTCGCTCATGCCCATGCCGGGCTGCGATTTTATCCGCGACGATGTTTACGACAAACTGCAGGCAGCCAGCAAGTTGGGCATCCGAGCCCATCTGTTCCCCACGCTGTTGGATGACCAGTCGCGCTTGGAAGAGCTGCAGACCCGCTACGCGAACAACGCGCTGCTCTCGGCGCCAGGCTTTAAGCAGTTCTTCGACGGCGTGTCGAGCGAGCATACGGCGTATCTCACCGAGCCCTATACCAATCCGCGCTTCCCGGGCGACCAGGGCCGTCTGACGGTTCCTGCCGAGCGTATGCGCAAGCTGGTCCTCGCTGCCGCGGAGCGTGGTCACACCGTGCGCATCCACGTCATCGGCGACGGTGCCATCCATGCCGCGCTCGATATCTTTGAGGAGGCCGCCGAACTGTACGGCCTGCCCCAGCACGGCCATAACACGCTCGAGCACCTGGAGAACCTCTTGCCCGAGGACATCGATCGTCTACGCAAGCTTAACGTCGTTGCCTCGAGCCAGCCCTGTCACATTACACTCGACCCGGGCGGCCCCGAGCGCGATCTGGGCCTGGAACGCAGCCGCATCATGTGGCCGTTTGCGACCTATAAGCAGCGCGGCATCCGCCAAGCCTTCGGCACCGATAGCCCCATCACAGCTGTTACAAGCATGAACGTGCTCTACACGGCTATCACGCGCCAGGATCCCAAAAGCCACTGGCCCGAGGGCGGCTGGTTACCGAGCGAGCGCATCGATGCAGCAACAGCCCTGCGCAACTACACCCTGGGCAGCGCCTATGCAGCGGGCGACGAGCAAAACCTCGGCAGCCTGGAACCCGGCAAATACGCCGACCTGGTAGTCCTGGATCAAAACCCACTCACCATCGACCCCCAAGAACTGCAAGCCACCAAGGTTCAGGCCACCTACCTGGCAGGTAACGTAATCTACGAGCGCTAGCCTCATACCCCACTCATAGGGGGCACGTTTCAGCAACGTGCCCCTTTCTTGTTCGCAACATCTGCATCGCCATTTTGCTGCACTGACTTTTCTGAATGCCGGGCTCGAATTAGTTAACCTGCCTCCCGTGTGGCTCCGGAGGGGCGGGGCATAAGGTTTATCGCGAGTTCCGCACGAGCCGAAAGCCGCTTAATGTGGCCTTCGTGCGAGCAGGACTGCCCGAGTAGGAGACCTTATGCCCCGCCCCTCCGGAGCCACACGGGAGCCACCGCTAAGTTATCCCCCGGCATTCAGAAAATCTAAGTGCCAAAAAATAAGATTTTTTGACTCTGTGTTGTATAACCCGCCATTCGTGGGTACCATTCAACGCGTACGCAAACAAAAAGGGTTAATTCGCGTGGTATAACCGCGCGGCCCAAAAAGGAGGAGACAAGCATGTCGTCTTTGAAGCCGCTTGCAGATCGTGTTCTGGTCAAGCCCGACGAGGCCGAGCAGAAGACCGCTTCTGGTCTGTACATCGCCAGCAACGCTCAGGAGAAGCCGCAGCGCGGCACCATCGTTGCCGTTGGTGCCGGCAAGGTCAACGACAAGGGTGAGCACATCCCCATGGACGTCAAGGTTGGCGACGTTGTCATCTACGGTAAGTTCGGTGGCAACGAGGTCAAGGTCGACGGCGAGAAGTATCTGCTGATGCGCGCCGACGACATCTACGCTGTCGTCGAGGCCTAGTCTCGTCAGAATCTCTGATTCGTCTTTGAACGCGCCCGCCGCATAGGACTCGGAAGCGGCGACGCGAGTCACATTTCTTTTGGAGGATTACCTACCATGGCAAAGAACATTACGTTCAACACCGATGCCCGCGCTAAGCTCGCCAAGGGCGTCAACACTCTGGCCGACGCCGTTACCGTCACCATGGGCCCCAAGGGTCGCTACGTTGCGCTGCAGCGCACGTTCGGTGCCCCGACCATCACCAACGACGGCGTTTCTGTCGCCAAGGAGATCGAGCTCGAGGACAACATCGAGAACATGGGCGCTCAGCTGGTGAAGGAGGTTGCCACCAAGACCAACGACACCGTGGGTGACGGCACCACCACCGCAACCCTGCTCGCTCAGGCCATCGTCAACGACGGTCTGCGCAACGTCGCTGCTGGCGCCAACCCGCTGGCCATCCGTCGCGGCATCGACAAGGCCGTCAACGCCGCCGTCGCCGAGATGAAGAAGCAGGCCAAGCCGGTCGAGACCAAGGAGCAGATCGCTTCCGTCGGTACCATCTCTGCCGGTGACCCCGAGGTCGGCGAGAAGATCGCCGAGGCCATGGAGGTCGTGGGCAAGGACGGCGTCATCACCGTCGAGGATTCCCAGACGTTCGACATCACAATTGACACCGTCGAGGGCATGCAGTTCGACAAGGGCTACGTCTCCGCTTACTTCGTCACGGACAACGACCGCATGGAGGCCGTGATGAAGGATCCGTACATCCTCATCACCGACCAGAAGATCTCCAGCGTTCAGGACATTATGCCCGTTCTCGAGGCTGTCCAGCGCGCTGGCCGCGGCCTGCTCATCATCGCTGAGGACATCGACGGCGAGGCTCTGCCTACCCTGGTCCTCAACAAGATCCGTGGCGCCCTCAACGTCTGCGCCGTCAAGGCTCCGGGCTACGGCGATCGCCGCAAGCGCATCCTCGAGGACATCGCCGTCCTCACCGGTGGCCAGGCTGCCCTGGACGAGCTGGGTGTGAAGGTCGCTGACATCACCGCCGATATGCTCGGTACCGCTAAGTCCGTCACCATCTCCAAGGACAACACCGTCGTTGTCGGCGGCGCTGGCTCCAAGGAGGCCATCGACGCTCGTATCGCTCAGATCAAGGGTGAGATGGAGAACACCACCTCTGACTTCGACCGTGAGAAGCTCCAGGAGCGCCTGGCCAAGCTCTCCGGCGGCGTTGCCGTCATCAAGGTCGGCGCTGCTACCGAGTCCGAGCTCAAGGAGATCAAGCACCGCGTCGAGGATGCCCTGCAGGCTACCCGCGCTGCTGTCGAGGAGGGCATCGTCGCCGGCGGTGGCGTCGCCTTCATGGACGCTGCTCCTGCGCTCGACGCTGTCGAGATCGACGACCCCGAGGAGAAGATCGGCGTCGACATCGTCAAGAAGGCTCTGACCGCTCCGGTCGCTACCATCGCCAAGAACGCTGGCTTTGAGGGCGCTGTCGTGGTCGATAAGGTTGCCGAGCTGCCCGCCGGCCAGGGTCTCAACTCTGCCAACGGCGAGTGGGGCGACATGATCGAGATGGGCGTCCTCGACCCCGTCAAGGTCAGCCGCGTCACCCTTCAGAACGCTGCTTCTGTCGCCAGCCTGATCCTCATCACCGAGGCTACCGTCTCCGATGTGCCCAAGAACACTCAGCTTGAGGACGCTATCGCTGCTGCTACCGCTGGTCAGCAGGGTGGCGGTATGTACTAAGGCCGACAAGGTCTAGAACTCCCACCGGGAATCCGGGGGCGTGACGGGGTTTCTCTCCGGAACGTCCTCGGACATGCAAAGAGGCTCCGCAT
>CABSYH010000179.1:0-4289 GCA_902481965.1 uncultured Collinsella sp. | reverse complement strand
TTCCTCTACGTCTCGTGGGCTCGGAGATGTGTATAAGAGACAGACTTGATGGCGGACAGGGAGTCAGCCACGACGGAAAGGCCAGCGATGCCCGTAGCGAACCAGCGGTGCACGTGCTTGTCGTGCAGAGCCATCTGGATGCGCTCGTAGCAGTACTTGTCGTGCATGTAGTGAATGATGTTCAGCGAGTTGACGTACACGCCAGCAAGCCACTTCATCATGTCGTTGTACTTGGCCACAACGTCGTCGTAATCGAGCGTATCGCCCTCGACGGCGCGATACTTAGGGCCGACCTGCTTCTTGGAGACCTCGTCAACACCGCCGTTGAGTGCGTACAGCAGGCACTTGGCCAGGTTGGCACGGGCGCCGAAGAACTGCATCTCCTTGCCAATGCGCATGGAGGACACGCAGCAGGCGATGCCGTAGTCGTCGCCGTGGTAAACGCGCATGAGGTCGTCGTTCTCGTACTGGATCGAGGAGCTGGCGACAGAAGTCTTGGCGCAGAACTTCTTGAAGTTCTCGGGCAGACGGGTCGACCACAGAACGGTCATGTTGGGCTCGGGGCTGGTGCCCATGTTCTCGAGCGTGTGCAGGTAGCGGTAGCTCATCTTGGTAACGAGCGTACGGCCGTCGACACCCATGCCGCCGATGGACTCGGTGACCCACTGCGGATCGCCGGTGAACAGGGCCTGGTACTCGGGGGTACGGGCAAACTTGACCATGCGGAGCTTCATGATGAAGTGATCCACGAACTCCTGGATCTGCTCCTCGGTGAAGGTACCGTTGGCAAGGTCGCGCTCAGCGTAGATGTCGATGAACGTGGAGGTACGGCCGATGGACATAGCGGCGCCGTTCTGCTCCTTGACGGCAGCGAGGTAGGCGAAGTACATCCACTGGATGGCCTCCTGCGTGTTGGTAGCAGGGTTGGAAATATCGAAACCATAGGTCTCGGCCATCATCTTGAGCTCGCCGAGGGCGCGGATCTGCTCCTGCAGCTCCTCGCGGTCGCGGATGTTGTCGGCGGTCATGACCGTCGGGGTGGAAGCCTTCTGGGCCTCCTTGTCCTTGATCAGGTAGTCGACGCCGTACAGGGCAACACGACGGTAGTCGCCGATGATGCGGCCGCGGCCATAGCCATCGGGCAGACCGGTGATGATGTGAGCCGAGCGGCAAGCACGCATCTCGGGGGTGTAAACATCGAAGACGCCGGCGTTGTGGGTCTTGCGCTCGAAGGTGTAGCGCTCGACAACGTTCTCGTCGACCTTATAGCCGTGCTGGCTGGCAGCCTGGCAAGCGATGCGGATACCGCCGTTGACGTGCAGCGCGCGCTTGAGCGGCTTGTCGGTCTGGAGACCGACGATGGTCTCCTTCTCGCGGTGGGCGTTATCGATGTAGCCAGCGGGGTGGCTCACGATACCCGTGACGGTCTTGGTGTCCATATCGAGGACACCACCCTGCTCGCGCTCCTTAAGCAGCAGGTCGAGAACCTCGCCCCACAGCTCCTTGGTACGCTCGGTCGGGCCGGCGAGGAACGACTCGTCGCCCTCGTAGGGGGTGTAGTTCTTCTGGATGAAGTCTCGGACGTCAACCTCTCCCGTCCAAATGCCTTCCTTGAAGCCTTCCCATGCCTCCTGCATTGTGTAACCACGCTCCTAGTTACGTGTAATGCGGCGCTCTCTCACACCGCTGCTTATTGAATTCTTGAATTTTCGGCTTGCACTACCGGCTTCTTCCGTTCTTCACCACACGTTGGTGCAGGGAAAACGTTTGTCCACCTTGGAACTACAACCCAAAACCCAAGATTTCACCTGTCTGAGAAGGATAACATAGCGACCCTCTCCATCTGGGCTGTTATATGTTTCTTTTTTTATATCATAAAGGCGTTTTTTACAAACCCGCAGGAAATGCGAGCGCGAACAACTACCGTTCACCGATTTGTATGTTATTTTTCCTTGCCTTTGTACGACGTTCGCTCTAGCTGTTATGCCAGCTTTAGCAGGGTAAAGTGTCCCAGAGACCCTACAGAAACTGCAGGGCGGCCACGGGATCCCCCGTGGCCGCCCTGTGGCGTAGCTAGTTTTTAGCTTTGATTGCCGCTTGGCATTAGGCGGCTGCGGCGGCCTTGTCGGTCGTTGCCTTGCTATCGCCGTTGCCCTGGCCCTCAAAATGCTTGTAGCACCAGCTGGTGACCAGCGGGGTCAAAATAGCCGTCACGATTGCGCAGGCAGCAACCTGTGCCGTAGCCGTCGCGAGCACGGCGCCGCCGTACATGGCCCCGTTGACGCTTGCCATGGCAGCAGGCGTGGCCACATTGGCTCCGGCGCAGCTCGAAATGGCCGCACCTGCGACACCCGTACCACCCGTGAGCTTATCGACCGCGATGACGGGAATTGCAAAGACCACCGAGCAGATCACGCCGAGCAGAATACCGGGGAGACCGCCATTAATGAGCTGGCCAAAGGTCATGGTCGAGCCCATGGCAAAGAAGACGAGCACGATGATGGCGGAAAGTGCCGGTGCCATCATCTTCTTAAAGCTGGGGAACAGGTTACCCAGAATAATGCCGATGACGATCGGCAGAATGGCACCCACGAGCGACCAGCCGATCGGAGCCTGACCGGCAGCGCCGAGCACGATCATCGTGACCGGAGGGCCGACAACGAGCGTGGTGATGGCGACGGCGCCACGCTCGGCCTCGTTGCCCATGGTGCCCATCAGACCAGCGTACATAGCGTTGTTGGCGCCGGTGCAAGCCGCCAGCATCACCATGGCAGAGATGCCAAACAGGTTGTCGTTGAACACATAAAGGATGAGCAGCGACACGGCAACGACCACGATCTGCTTGACAGCGATGATGATGGCGCCGCGTGCAGCGGCGGCGGGAGCACTCTTAAACGAAATCGTCGTACCGACGATGAGCAAAAAGGCGCCAACGAGCGGGCCTGCACCCTGCTGGGTCATGCCAAGCGTAAAGCTACCGAGCGTTTTAAACAGGTCGGGGAATAGCGTGTTGAGCAGGCAGCCCAACAAAAGCGGCACCAAGATATTGGCGCCCGGGATGGAGGACATCTTAAAGAACGGCTCCTTTGCCGCCGGCGCCTCCACCGCAGTCGATTCACTCATATATATCTCCTTTGGATGCATGCGAATCGTAGCCGCACGCGCCTATGTCAGAAAGAAGGCGACGGTCCCGAGTCGCAGGGGCCGTCGCCGAATAATCGTCGTGGGGTATTACCCGTCCAGGACGATGCCGCCGTCGCAGTCACCAATCTCGCCGTTCACGAAGCTGGCGAGGTCGGAAGCGAAGAACAGCACCATCTGCGCAGGCTCGCTGGCCTGGGCGGCGCGGCCCAGAGGAATACCGTTGATGATGCGCTGAGAGTTCTCGTCAGAGAGAATCGAGGTCATATCGGTCAACGTGAGCGACGGGCACACGGCGTTGCAGCGAACGCCAAACTTGCCGCCTTCCTTGGCGACTGCCTTGGTCAGACCGTTAACGCCTGCTTTGGAGCTCGCGTAAGCCGCGGTGCCGAGCAGGCCGCCACCGATCTTGCCCGCAACGGAACTCACGTTGACGATAGTGCCGGCATGGGCCGCCTTAAAGTGCGGGTAGACGGCGTTCATCATGGTAAAGGTACCGTTGAGGTTGATGTCGATGGTGCGGCGCCACTCGGTGTCATCGATCTCGTCGAACTTCTTGGTGCTGATGACGCCAGCGCAGTTGATCAGGATGTTGGTTTGCGGCAGGTCCGTAAAAATCTGCTCGACGGTCTCGCGCGCCTTGGGCGCATCGGCGACATCGAGCTGATAGAACTTGTTGCCCTCGCCAAGCTCGGCCACAGCGGCCTCGCCCTTAGCAGCGTTCCTTGCGATGAGCGCGACATGTCCGGCGCCCGCGACGATGCCCTTGGCGATCTCGAGGCCAATGCCCTGAGTGCCGCCCGTGACAATCGCGGTCTTGCCCGTGAAGTCAAATGCCATGACTCCATCCCCCTTTATGTAAGGTGTCTCCTTGCGGGAAGTTGGAGCATCGCACGTGGCGATAAATGAGTTCCAGTCGTCATGGTGGTGACAACCCCTCGCCTAACCGCGGGCATGATAGTTCTTTGAAACGCTTTAGCAATTGAATGATTTTAAGTCTTAATGAGCTCTTAATATTGCCCACTGTATGAGGCCCGCGTATGGTGGTATCATCTTTCACCGAAAATAGTTTCTAGTGTTAGGGGTTTTCGGTGGAAGATACCTGTCTCTTATACACATCTCCGAGCCCACGAGACGTAGAGGAATCT
>CABSYH010000178.1:0-4308 GCA_902481965.1 uncultured Collinsella sp. | reverse complement strand
CGAGATTCCTCTACGTCTCGTGGGCTCGGAGATGTGTATAAGAGACAGGTCTTTGGCTACGTTGACTTTTTCTGCTTCGAAGTTGTGCCATGCCCACCATTGGACCATTCCTACGAAGCTTGAGGCTATGTGGTGTAGTAGGAAGCTGCGGTCCATGGTGTCGGCGGGGCCGTTTGGGTCGGTAGGGACGGTTTCGGCTGCTCGGGCCATGATGGTCTTGCGGAGGCTGTCGGCGAAGACGCGTGAGCCGGCACCGGCTACGAGGGCTCGTACGCCCTGACGGCGCTCCCAGAGGTTGTTGAGGATATGCTCGACTTGCACGAGTGGGTCGTCGAGCGGCGTACCATCGTCGTCGAGGGCGTGGGTGCAGATGTCGCTCACGAGCTCGGACAGTAGGTCGTCTTTGCTCTTAAAGAGGCCGTAGAATGTCGCGCGGCCTACGTGGGCGCGAGCGATGATGTCGCCGACAGTGATCTTGCCGTAGTCCTCCTCGCGAAGGAGCTCGGAAAACGCCGTGACAATAGCGGCGCGGCTTTTTTCTTTGCGGGCATCCATGGCTATGCATCCACGTGAACGAGCAGACAACGGAGCGTGCCGGAGCAACCCTCGTAGGGGCGCTTACCGGCGCCGTAGCCGACGGCCTCGATGCGGTAGCGGGCCGGTAGGTGCTCGGACGTGCGCAGTGCGGCGACGATGGCGGCGCCCGTGGGCGTCACGAGCTCGCCGGCGACCGGTGCGGGCGTGAGGGCGATATTGCCTGCTTGGCATAGGTTGACGACGGCGGGCACCGGGATGGGCATAAGGCCGTGGGCACAGTGGATGGTGCCGTGACCCTCGGAGAGCGACTCGACGACAATGTCCTCGATACCCAGGTCATCGAGACAGATGGCGACCGAGCAGATGTCGACGATGGAGTCGATGGCGCCTACCTCGTGGAACATGACGGTCTCGGGCGTTTTGCCGTGGGCCTTGGCCTCGGCGGCGGCGAGCGCGGTAAAGATGGCGAGCGCACGACGCTTAGCGCCATCGCTTAGCTGCGAGCCGTCGATGATGGCGGTGACGTCCGCCAAAGAACGATGGTGATGGTGGTGGGCGTGATGATGGCCCTCGTGGCCATGGCCGTGGGTCTCATGATCATGCTCATGGCAGTGTTCGTGCTCACCATGGTCATGATGGTGGTGCTCGTGCTCGTGCTCGGCAGCTGCTTCGTTGCCGTAGAGCCAGGCCATATCGTGATCGTGGTTCTCGAGCTCCTCTGCCAGCTGAACGTCGAAATCGCAGGCGTCGATGCCATGCTTGTTTACGCGTGTAACGGCAACCTCAAACCCGTCAACCGGCAGTGTGGCGAGCTGTTCGCGCAGGTGCTCCTCGCTGGCGTCCAGATCGAGCAGGGCCGCGACGGTCATGTCGCCGCTGATGCCCGAGGTGCCGTCGATGATAAGCGTGTGCTGATGATTGGACATGGAATGCTCCTTAGCGGGCGCGGGGTGTGCCGGCGCTCAGATGATTGATAAGACTTGCCTGGTAGGCGGCGCCAAAGCCGTTGTCGATATTGACGACCGAAACGCCGCTGGCACAGGAGTTGAGCATGGCGAGCAGCGCGGCTACGCCACCAAAACTTGCGCCGTAGCCAACGCTGGTGGGAACGGCGATGACCGGACAGCTCACCAGACCGCCGACGACGCGCGCCAGTGCGCCCTCCATGCCGGCGATGGCGATGATCACCTGTGCCTGGGCAAGTTCCTCGGCATGTGCGAGCAGGCGGTGCAGGCCGGCGACACCTACGTCGTAGAGGCGCTCGACCTCGTTGCCATAGAACTCGGCCGTCAACGCGGCTTCCTCGGCGACGGGCAGGTCGCTCGTGCCGGCGCAGGCGACGACGATGCGTCCGTTGCCGGTGGGGGAGGGCTTGCCGCCCACGAGGGCGAGCTGTGCGTCCGGGACATATCCCAGGTCGATGCCGTTGTCGAGGAGCTCCGAGGTACGGGCTGCTTTTTCGGCATCCAGGCGCGTGACTAGGATGCGCTCCTGACCGGCATCGTGCAGCGCTTTGATAATGGCGGCAATTTGCTCGGCGGTTTTACCGGCGCCGTAGACAACCTCGCCGGCTCCCTGGCGCACTCCGCGCGAAAGATCGAGCTGCGCAAAGCCCAAATCGGCGGTCGGAGCCATTTGGATGCGCGTAAGGGCATCGGCAGGGGTGACTGATCCGCCAGCAACATCGCTCAGCAGCTGCTCTAGGTCTCGCTTATCCATATATGTTCCCTTCGACGGCGCAAAGTCTAGCACTCAAAGGGTATGTTTCCGAACACTAAGACAAAATTGTTCGGAAACTATAGGACGGACTGATTCAATTGTTAGACGGATCGGCTAGTCACGCAGGATGATGTCCATGGCGAGCATCAGGTTGCGCTCGTCGATGGCAAACGGGGCGGCTTCGCGCGTTTTGGGCTTGGCGCAAAACGCGATGCCAGTGCCCGCGGCCTGAATCATGGGGATATCGTTGGCGCCGTCGCCGATTGCCACGGTGTGTGCCATATCGACGCCGCACTCAACCGCCCAATCCAGCAGCCGGATGAGCTTGGATTCCTTGGTCACGATGTCTGCCGCCAGCTTGCCGGTGAGCTTGCCGTCCACGACTTCCAGGCGGTTAGCGAGGCAAAAGTCGATGCCCGCGGCGGCCACGATCTTATCGGCGACCTCGTGAAAGCCGCCGCTTACCACGCCGACCTTCCAGCCCTTGCTGTGCGCCGAGCGCACAAGCTCCAGCGCGCCGGGGGTAAACGTCACGCGCTCAAAGGTGCGCTCGAACACGCTCTCGTCCAAGCCGGCAAGCAGCCCCACGCGTTCCTCGAGCGCCTGCTTAAAGTCGAGCTCGCCGCGCATGGCGCGCTCGGTGATCTTCGCCACTTGCTCGCCTACGCCGGCCTCCTCGCCCAACAGGTCGATGACCTCCTGGTTGATGAGCGTGGAGTCGATATCCATAACGATGAGGCGTGCAGTCATGGCGAGCCTTTCCGAGTGCAGTTGTATTGGGGCACATTGTCGCACGCCGTGCGCCTGGGCGACGGCCACGGCGCATCAATTGTTTCGTCTCCGTCAAGTCTTTGGGCAGGAGCTACTTTTCCGTGGCGCATCGACACAGGTGCGATAAGATAGAACGCCATGTCTGGCTGCGCGGTTTACGCAGGCTGGGCAAATCTGTACGACGCCGCCCGGAACGACACGGGGCGGCACAGATCCATAAAGGAGGATCACTGGTATGAGCCAGACCCGTCCCATCGACGAGCATTCCATGCACACCCGTACCTGCGGCGAGCTTCGCCGCGAGAACGTGGGCGAAGAGGTCACTCTCACCGGTTGGGTGAGCCGTCGCCGTGACCACGGCGGCCTTATTTTCTGCGACCTTCGTGACCGCGAGGGCATCACGCAGCTCACCTTCGACCCCGAGCACTCCGACGGCGACGCCTTTAAGATCGCCGAGACCATGCGTCCCGAGTGGCCCATCAAGATCCACGGCGTCGTGCGCTCCCGTGGCGAGGAGACCACCAACACCAAGCTCGCGACCGGCGAGATCGAGGTCCTGACCGACCACGCCGAGGTGCTCAACACGTCCGTCACTCCGCCGTTCCAGATCGAGGACGGCATCGAGACCAGCGAGGACACCCGCCTGCGCTATCGCTATCTGGACCTCCGCCGTCCCGAGATGATGGCTAACCTCAAGCTGCGCTCCGACTTTACCTTTGCCATTCGCGAGGCGCTGCACAACCGTGAGTTCATGGAGGTCGAGACGCCCTCCCTGTTTAAGTCCACGCCCGAGGGCGCCCGCGACTTTATCGTTCCCAGCCGTATCCAGCCGGGCAACTTCTACGCCCTGCCGCAGTCCCCGCAGCTCCTGAAGCAGCTGCTCATGGTCGGTGGCGTCGAGCGCTACTACCAGGTTGCCAAGTGCTTCCGTGACGAGGACTTGCGTGCCGACCGTCAGCCCGAGTTCACCCAGGTCGACATCGAGATGTCCTTCGTGGACCAGAACGACGTTATGAGCGCGCTCGAAGAAGTCCTGTCCGATGCCTTCGGTCGCATGGGTGTCGAGATGCCCACGCCGCTGCGTCGCATGGACTACTGGGAGGCCATGGACACCTATGGCTCCGACAAGCCCGATACCCGCTATGGCATGCACCTGGTCGACCTGACCGACATCTTTGCCAACTCCAAGTTCAAGGTCTTTGCAACCGCCGCAAACGAGGAAGGCTCTGTCGTCAAGGCCATCAACGCCAAGGGCGCCGGTGCCTGGGCACGTGCCAAGAT
>CABSYH010000177.1:0-4342 GCA_902481965.1 uncultured Collinsella sp. | reverse complement strand
ACGAGATTCCTCTACGTCTCGTGGGCTCGGAGATGTGTATAAGAGACAGGAGCTCTGCGTGCCCGTTATCGGTTTTTGGCGTGCGCGCTCGGGTTCTAAGGACTTTGTCGACACGCGCGCGGCGACGCTGCGCGTACTAAGTGAGGGACGCCGAGTGACCAACTCGCTCTTCTCGGTTAACTTGATCCAGGAAGAACCTGCCCAAGGTAAGGTCTTGCCGTGCGAGTACGAGCTGGTGTTTACCGATGCGAGTGGCAACGAGGTGAGCGATACGGTCAAGGCGCATGCCAACAAGACTTCTGTTAACTCGCAGGAGCGCGTGGTGCATGCCAAGTTTGCGTTGCATGCAGTGGATGGATTCTCGGCCAAGGGTCCGTACTATCTGGTCTGCCGCGAGCGCGAGACGGGCAAGATCGTTTGGCGCGAGACGTATACCATCGCTGTTTCGTTTGCCCCTGTTGCTGACTTTGGTTTTTAGGAGTGTGCCCTATGTTTGATAGTCATGACGACGATCTGTGGGAAGTCCCCTCGATTAATGTGGATGCGCCTGTGGAGGCTGCGGCGCCTGCGGAGGCGCCGGCTGCTGAGGTTGTTGCGCCTGCCCCGGAGCCGGTGATTGCTGCCGCGCCCGTGGGGGCTGCGGTGCCCGCCGAGGACGAATCCTCGACCGATGGCTATGACCGGGCTGCGGCCGAGGCCCCCGAGGACGACGGCTACGACATGGATGGGCTTGACGGCAAGCTGCTCGAGCACTTTGCTGGCAAGATCGTGCGCAAGGACCTGACGGCCCTTATGAAGCGCGGCGCCAACGTGCCCACCTTTGTGCTGGAGTACCTGCTGGGCATGTACTGCTCGACTGATGACGAGGATGCCGTGGCAGAGGGCCTGGACCGCATTCGCAGGATCCTCACCGATAACTACGTGCGTCCCGACGAGTCCGAGCGCATTAAGTCCAAGATTCGCGAGCTGGGTCGTTTTACCATCATCGACAAGGTGACGGCCAAGCTCGACGAGTACAAAGACATCTATGTGGCATCGTTTGCCAATCTGACCATAGAACCGTTTGTGATGCCGGCCGAGTACGTGCGCGACTATTCCAAGATTCTGCAGGGCGGCATTTGGTGCATTATGAGCATCGAGTATCGTCACCCCTTGGATGAGGAAGACGAGTTTGGCATGGAGGTCTTTGGCGACGATGCGCCGCGCCGCTCCAAGGCCAAGCGCAAAAAGCGCGGACCCGAGGACTCTCCGTTTAGCGTGGCGTCGCTCACGCCCATCCAGATGCCCAACCTGGACCTGGATGCTATGGTCGAAGAGCGCCAGTATTTCTCGCGCGACGAGTGGCTCAACATGCTGCTGCGCTCCGCTGGCTATGAGCCCAGCGAGCTTTCGGAGAAAGAGCGCCTGCACTTTATCGAGCGTATGGTGCCGCTCATCGAGCGCAACTACAACCTGTGCGAGCTGGGTCCCCGCGGTACCGGCAAGAGCCATATCTACAAAGAGGTTTCGCCCTACGCCATTTTGCTTTCGGGTGGCCAGACCACCACGGCCAACCTGTTCGGCCGTATGAACTCTATGCGCGCCGACCGCGTGGGACTGGTGGGACACTGGGACTGTGTGACGTTTGACGAGGTCGCCGGCATGCGGTTTAAGGACACCAACGCCGTGCAGATTATGAAGGACTACATGGCGAGCGGCAGCTAAGCGCGCGGCCGCGACCAGATCAACGCCGACGCCTCCATGGTCTTTGAGGGCAACATCAACGACACCGTGCAAAATGTCCTTAAGACCACGCACCTGTTTGATCCGTTCCCGCCGGAGTTTAACAACGATTCGGCCTTCTTTGACCGTATCCATTACTATCTGCCGGGCTGGGAGATTCCCAAGATGCGCTCGAGCCTGCTGACCGGGCATTACGGCCTGATCACCGACTGCCTGTCGGAGTTTTGCAAGGAGATGCGCCGCAAGGACTTTACGCACCATATCGACCGGTATTTCCGCTTTAACAGCGACTTTAACAAGCGCGACGAGATCGCCGTGCGCAAGACCTTTAGCGGCCTTGCCAAGCTGCTATTCCCCGACGAGGCCATGGACAAGGACGACGTGCGCTGGCTGTTGGACTACGCCATCGAGGGTCGTCGCCGCGTAAAGGAGCAGCTCAAGATTATGGCGGGCGTCGAGTTTATCGACGTTAACCTGGGCTATATGGATGCCGACAACCCGCAGGACGTTCACGTGGTGCGCGTGCCCGAGCAGTCCGAGGACACGCTGATTCCCGATGGGCCGCTGCTGTCCGGCCACGTGTTTGGCGTGGGCAGATCACAGGGCGGCGAGGTTGCCGTGTACAAGTTGGAGAACAAGGCCGTTGCCGGCGAGTGCAAGTTTAAGCACGAGGGCGTGGCCTTTAACAAGCCGGTGCGCGATACGCTGGAAGCCGCGTTCGACAACTTTGTGAACCTGGCGAACCGCGTGGCGCCGGGCATGCACATTGGCTCCAAGGATTACCTGCTGTTCTACAACGACCTGCAGAGCAAGGGCCTGTCCGAAGAAGTTTCGCTTGCCGAGTTTGTGGGCCTGTGCTCCGCGGCGTGCAACCGCCCGGTGATGCCCGCGCTGGCGATTCCGGGCATCTTGCGCATGTCGGGTTCTATGGACGAGATCCGCGGGCTCGAGGACATTATGCGCGTGGCCAAAAACGCCGGCGCCAAGCGCGTGATTTTGCCGCTGAGTGCCATCGCGGGCCTGCAGAGTGTTTCGTCTGAGATTATTTCGGGACTGAGCCCGGTGTTCTACATGGATGGCGACCCGGTCGACGCCGCGAAGAAGGCTCTGGATCTGTAGGAGTGCGGGCGTGCGGGCTTGCGTGCGCGTGGGCCCGCGGGCGTATTGGCGTGTTCGGGTAAGGAGGCCTTGCCATGGCGGACGAGCGTTGCGTTGGCGAGCTGGTGCGCAAGGCGCGCTCCCGCGAGCTGTTAGGTGTGCTTAGGGGCGTCGAGGCTGCTGAGCACGCTGCGCGCGAGCCTGCCGTGCGGGCTGCTGACGGGTATGTTCGCCGTGTTGAGAGCGCCGCACTTGCACGCGCTCGCAATCAGGCGGGCATTGTTGGACCGCTGCGGATGGAGCGCCGCTATGCTGCCTTTTTGCGCATGGAGGACAAGGCCGAGCTGTTGGCCCGTTTGGAGCAGACGCTTGCGTTTATCGAGGTAAAGCTGCGTGCTAATACGGCGGACAGGGTTCGCGCAGCGTACGATGCCGCGGGGGCTATGGTGCTGCATGACGTGGCGCGCCTGAGTGACGTGCGCGTTGTGGACGCCGTGCCCCTGGATGCCGATCTACTGTGTACGCAGCTTGAGCAGTTGCGTTGTGCCGCCGACGCGACGGACCTTGCGGGTATGATCACGGCGACGTTTGAGTCCGAGCTGAGTGCGACGGGGTCGCAGGGCGCCGGCGGGTCTGCGAGCGATGTTGCTGGCGACGTGGCGCTGGAGCGTGAACTTACCAACGTGCGCGGTGCTGCGCAGCGGGCACGCTTGGCGGCGCAGGCGTATCGGGCCGAGCGTGCCGCCCGTATTGCGGGGAGCATGGTGGAGCCGGTATCGTTGCCCGAGCCTGCGCGCGTTGCGATCGAGACGGCGTGCGATGCCGGGGAGCTTTCCGAGTTGCTCGCTCAGGTTAAGAAGTCGTTTGAGACCTACCGTCGTGTTGTTGCCGACGGCGGGTTATTCTGCGCGTTTGGCACGGGCTCGCCGCACGGCATTTGTTGCGGCACGAGCTATTTGGACTACGATTCTCGGCTTGATGAGGACGTGCTGGTGGGCGAGTACGATGGTGCAACCAGGCATACTGTTCGGCGTGAGGTTACGATTCCCGAGCTGGTGGATGAGGCTTCTGCCGAGGGCGGCGATTCGCTCAAGGTTGCCGTGGCGCGCATGCGCGAGTTTAACGGGCGTCGCTACGATGGTGTGCTGGATGAGGATCCTGCGCGCCATGTGAATGCATTTTGGTATGGACTCAAAAAGCTCAGCCAGTATTGCGAGGCTGCCGTGTGCGTCGACGAGCGTGCTTGGGATTGCTTTATCGATAAGGTGCAGTTTGCCTACGATGAGCCCGTGGGGCGTTTGGCTGTGCAGATGGACGACAAGCAAGTGGCGGCTTTTGTTGCTGCCGTGGATGAGCTTGGCACTGCTGAGTAGAGTCCTGGTCTGGTAGGAGGTTTCACCATGAAGAGCGAAGTTGATGTAGACCAGCTGCGCGAGAGCCTGCTCGATCGCGCTGGGAGCGCGGCGGGCGTGGGCTTTCCCGCTGCCATGCTCGACATAGTGGATATCTGTCTCTTATACAC
>CABSYH010000176.1:0-4368 GCA_902481965.1 uncultured Collinsella sp. | reverse complement strand
CGAGATAGCCCTCCTGGTCGAAATGCATGATCTCGATCTTCTCGGTTTCCTTCATGGCTTTTCCTTTCTGTCCAGCACGCGAATCTATACATCGCGTTTCTTTTCGATACCAATTATAGACATACACCCAATGTGTTTTTAATACCACTTTTCAATCTGCTCCGATCCTCGGTGAACGGTCGAAATTCTCTGGTGAGTGGTATTAAATTAGAATTTGATGTATAGCTAACGCTCCCGGCGTCTCCCTTGTGTGACAAAGAACAGCGTTCCTACCAGCGCAATAATAGTCGATGCCCCAAACAATACCGTCTGGACGCCCAAAGCCTCCGCCAAAAACGGAGCCGCCAGCAGCGGCACCACGCCGGCGCTCATCAGGCCAAAGCGCACAAAGCCGGTAATGCGACCCAGGTATTTGATGTCGGCGCGCTCCTGAATCAAGATCATCTGCAGCGGCTCCAGGAACCCCCAGGCCAGACCGTTAATCGCCTGACCGACAATCGCGACCCCCAGCATATCTGTGCCCACGTACACCATGGACCCAATGCCCACGGCCATGAGCGCGCCGAGCAGCAATCGTAGGTTGACATGGCGAGCAGAAAGCTTGGTCAGGATGAACGCGCCCACCGAGGAAGTGAGGCCCACGACAGAGGACAGCCAGCCCAGCCAGACGATATCCACGTTGAGCACATCACGGTAGAACAACGACTCAAGCGAATCAAACGCGCCAAACGCAAAGAATCCCAAAAAGCCCGAGATAAAGATGAGGCGCAGGTCGTGGTCGCGAAACGTAAGTCGCGCACCCTCGGCCATGCCGCCCAGAATACCGCCCTTCGGCTTTTCCCCTTTTGCGGGAACAACGCACTCGCGACAGCCCAAGGAGAGCACGGCCGCCACACCCATCATGCCCGCCATGAGCAGGTAGACCGATTGCGTGGCAAAACAGCTCACGATGGCACCGCCGAGCAGCGGGCCAGCGGTATAGGCGATATTGCTGTAGAACACCATGAGACCGTTCACGCGGGTACGGCCCTCGGTGGTCGACTCCAGGTATCCCGGAAACGCATGCGTGCAGGTGTTGATAAAGCCGCCCGCAAGCCCCAAGACGCACGCGGCAAACACAAGCCCGGGGACAGACAGCGGCGCCAACCCCACGCCAAGCGATAGCACAGCCGTAATCACGCACGTCACAAATGACGTCCGGCGCGGTCCAAAGCGATCGATGACCGAACCCGACACCATATTGCCCGCCGACGTCATAAGATTGCGCACGAGCGTAATGGCGGCAACCAAAAAGGCCGTGCCGGCCAGATCATACGTGGCCGCACCGATAAGCCCTAAAAAGTAGACCGCATTGTTGGCGCACCACTGCAGGGACTCAATAAGAATCAGCCTGACCTCCGCCGGCGTCAGGCGCATTGCTTCGCGATCCTTCGCGAACATACGAACTCCTTCTATACAAAAAGGGGATGGAGGGCATAGGCCTGCTCCATCCCCTTTCCAGGTTGCAACGAAAATCTATGCAGCCGGGCCCTTACGCCAGCACGCCGAAGAACGCGCCGATGATGCCCACGACCATGGTGGCCACGATCAGCACCATGGGGTTGATCTTCTTGGACAGCAGCCAGTAGTACAGCCAGAAGGCGATCATGCCGAGCATGCCGGGCATGATGCCGTCCAGGATGTCCTGGAGGGTCTGGGCGTCCTCGCCCGAGCCGATGGCCACCGGGATGCTGGCCCAGAACATGTCCTTGCACATGGCGCCCACGACCATGACGCCCACGATTCCCACGCAGGTCATGATCTTCTGCATGAGGCCGGTCCTCTGGGCCTCGTCCAGGAAGCCCACGCCCAGCTCGTAGCCCTTGACGGCGCCCCAGACGCGCAGCGCGAAGCCGGGGACGTTGTAGATGAGCAGGAAGGCGATGGGGCCGAAGGGGTTGCCGGCCTGGCACAGGCTGATGCCCACCGCGGCGGCGACCACGCGCAGCGTCGACAGGAAGATGGAGTCGCCGATGCCGGACAGCGGGCCCATGAGGGCGGCCTTGACGTCGTTGACGCTCTCGGGCTCGATCTCGCCGCGGGCGACCTTCTCCTCCATGGCCATCGCGATGCCGCCGACGAACGGGGCGAACTGGACGGTGATGTTGAAGAACGCGCAGTGGCGGTGCAGGGCCTCGGCGTAGTCGTCGGGGCGGCCGGCGTAGATCTTCTTGAGCATGTTGGCGACCATCAGGCAGAAGGCGATGTTCATCTGCTTGTAGTAGGTCCAGGAGAACTCCATGCCCAGGGCGCCGACGTTGACGGCGCTCTTGACGAGGTCGGAGCGCGTGATCTTGTTCTCGGGACTAGAAGTCATCGTCCTCATCCCCTTCCGCGGAGAGCTGGGGCTGGGCTCCGCCCAGGCCGAGCAGGTCGAACTTGTCGATGCCGATGATGATGGCGATCAGGGCGACGCCCAGGACGGGCACGTTGGCGTAGGAGCACAGCAGGAAGCCCAGGAAGTAGAAGGGCACGAGCTGCTTGGTGAGCACCAGGCGGCCGAGCATGGCGAAGCCCATGGCCGGCAGGATGTTGGCGGCAACGCCGCAACCGTCGATCACAAAGGACGGGATGAAGTCGAGCAGGCCCTGGATGGCGTCAGACCCCAAGTAGAATGCGCCGCCGCACAGCAAGAAGTACTCGACGCAGCCCCAGATTCCAAGTCCCCAATGGACGGCGTAAATGCCTTTGAGATTTCCCTTGAGGGCGAACTTGTCTGCCATATCGACAAACACGGGGAACAAGGCACTGGTAATGTTGTCGAACGTCAGCGAAAGGACGGCGATGGGCATGGCGAGCGCGATGGCCGTCTCGGTACCCTGACCGAGCTGAATGGCAAACGCGCAGGCGAGTACGCCGCCGATGGTTTCGTTAGGCGGCACGTAGGCGCCGATGGAAACCGAACCCATGAACAGCAGCTCCAGGCTGGCGCCAACGGCAAGGCCAGTCTGCAGGTCCCCCAGCACCAGGCCCACGAGCGGGCACAGGACGATGGGGCGGAACGCGTAGAGGGTGCCGAGCTGGTAGTCGAGGCATCCAAACGCTCCGACTAAGCCGACGAGGATTGCTTGGACAAGCATAATTCCTCCCAATAAGGAATCTCGAACCGTCGTCACTCCCGGCGCGCGCGCTGTTGATATCAATCCGGAAACTCGACCACACGGCTCGAAGCGTACCTGGTGTGCTGCTAACACCCATGCCAGGCACAAATGATTTGATACCATTTATAGATATGCAGGTTCTTGCTATTTAATACCACTCGCTCAGCGGGGTGTTTTTTACCGTAAACGGCAGACGTATCCCATCAGGCGCGCTCTTTGTTTCGATGGCGGACAAGCGCCACCAGAAAGCCATCGCCAAAGGCATCAGATGCCAAGTTGGCCACAATCACCAAAACGATAATCGCCGCGCCCAAAAACTCGTTCCAGCGAAAGACCTCGCCAAAGAAGAGCGCCGACCAGCAGGGAGCGAGCACGACCTCGCTCATGCAAACCAAGTTGGCCGCAAACGCGTTGGTTCGCGCGATCCCCTTGGCATACAGCACGCTCGCAAGGCCACTGCAAAAAAGGCCATGCACCAGCATGAGCCCCCACTCAAATGGCCTCACGGAGTCTAGGGCGCCGGCAAAATAGACGATCGGCAGCATCGAGATACCGCAGGAGATGAGCGAGGACACCATGGGCGACGCATCGGGGCGAGAGTTCAAAAAGAAACACAGCCCAAAGGTGGCTCCCGAAATGACGGCAAGCAGGTTGCCGAGCATGCCCTCGGCGCTCAAATCGCCTAAAAAGAAAAGTCCCATACCCGTAAAAGCAACCAACACGGAGGCAATCTTCGCAGGCGAGGGCAACGTGCGAGTTGCGAGCGACTGATACACGATAACAAAAATCATCGAGGTGTACTGCAGGACGATCGCGTTGCCGACCGTCGTGAGCTGGTTGGCAAAGTTAAACGTGGTGCCCGTCACGAAGTTGCAGACGGCCACAAAGACAATAAGACGGCTGACGCGGAGGACGGGCCTACCGACGAGCAGGATAAAGAGCGCCATAAATATTGCCGTAACGGCACCGATCAAAAGAGCTGACTGCGAATTGGCGCGAACGAGGATGCCGATAAAACTCCACAAGAGCGCCGTGCCAAATAGATACATCGCCCCGCTCACGCCATTATCGGGTGGATTGTCAGATCGAATCACGAAGCACCTCCAACTAGCTTTCGGTAATAAAAAACGGCGACCACAACGGGTCGCCGTTTCCCTTGGGGGCAGATAATAGGCCGGGCCCTTACGCCAGCACGCCGAAGAACGCGCCGATGATGCCCACGACCATG
>CABSYH010000175.1:0-4381 GCA_902481965.1 uncultured Collinsella sp. | reverse complement strand
CGGTGCTACCGTGACCGCCGCGCTCGACGCCGAGCGCCGTGGCTTCCTGCGCCGCAACCACACCGCCACGCACCTGCTCGACGCCGCCCTTAAGCAGGTCCTGGGCGAGCACGTCTCCCAGGCCGGCTCGCTGGTGACGCCCGAGCACCTGCGCTTTGACTTTACGCACTTCGAGGCCCTGTCCTCCGAGCAGCTCAAGGCTGTCGAGGACCTGGTCAACCAGCAGATCTTCGCTTCCAAGCCGGTCGTGACCCGTGTCATGGGCATCGACGAGGCTAAGGCTGCCGGCGCTGTCGCCCTGTTTGGCGAGAAGTATGGCGACGTCGTCCGCGTTGTCTCCGTGGGCGCTGAGGACCAGCCGTTCTCCCGCGAACTCTGCGGTGGCACACACGCTGCCAACACCGCCGAGATCGGCCTGTTCAAGATCATTTCCGAGTCCTCCACGGGCTCCAATGTCCGCCGTATCGAGGCCGTGACCTCTAAGGGTGCCCTCGACTATATGGCCGACCGCCTGGCACTCCTTGACGCCGCTGCTACTGCGCTCAAGTGCCGCGTGGATGAGGTTCCCGCTCGCGTGGAGAACCTGCAGGCCGAGCTGCGCGAGACGTCCAATAAGCTCAAGAAGGCTCTGACCGGTGGCTCCTCCGACGCCATCTCCAGCGCCATCGAGGGCGCCGTCGAGCTCGACGGCTATAAGCTCGTTGTCGCTGAGCTTCAGGGCCTTGAGGCTGCCGACCTGCGCAACGTATGGGATACCGTGCATCAGAAGGTCGCCGGCCCTGTTGCTTGTGTCGTCGCCAGCGTGACTGAGAAGGGCACTCCGGCCCTGCTCGCTGCCGGCTCCGATGACGCCGTCAAGGCCGGTTTCCACGCCGGTAACGTGATCAAGCAGATCGCGGGTCTGGTCGACGGTCGCGGTGGCGGTCGTCCCAACATGGCCCAGGCCGGTGGCAAGAATGCTGCCGGCATCGCCGATGCCCTCGCGGCCGCTAAGACCGCGCTCGGCGCCTAAGAATCTAAGAAGTCGCTGTGGTTGCGCTCGCGCTGGACATAGGGGAGACCAGGATTGGCATCGCCGTCTCGAGCCGTGATGGCAAGATGGCGATGCCTGTCAAGGTGCTTCCGGCTGCCGAGGTCACCGGTATGGCCAAGACGTTCCGCTACCTGGTTGAGGACTATGAGCCCGACATCCTGGTAAGCGGACGTCCCCTGACCATGGCCGGTGAGCCCGGCCCTCAGGCCGAGCGCGTTGCCGCTGTGGCGCAAAAGATTGCCGACGAGCTCGATCTTCCGTTGGAGTTTGAGGACGAGCGTCTGTCCTCGCAAGAGGCCAAGCGTATCCTGCGCGAGCAGGGACTCAACGAAAAGCAGATGAGGGGCAAGATCGACATGATTGCCGCCAGCCTGTTTTTGCAGACGTGGCTCGATCGTAAAAACGAGGAGGTTTCGCATGCCTAGTGCTTCCGATCCGCGCCAGCCGAATCGTACACAGCAGCCGGCGTCGCGCCCTGCCCAGCCTGGCCAGCGTCCGGCACAGCCGACGCAGCGCGCAGCTCAGCCTGCCGCGCGCCCGGCGCAGTCCTTCTCTCGTTCGGCCCAACCTGTTCAACGGACGGGTCAGCAGCCTTCTGCTCGTTCGGTTCAGCATTCGGCTTCTCACGCGGCTCAGCAGCCCACTGCTCGTACGGCCCAGCCTGCAGGCGGCACCCGCTTTAAGCAGCAGGCACCTACCCAGCGAACGCAGCCCCCCCAATCGCATTCGCATCACGCTCGTGGTTCGCATGGCGTTGCTCCGGCGACCCGCTCGAGCTACAACACGCATGCTCGTCGCGGTGCTCAAAAGAAAAGCTCCCCGGTGCCTATGATTATCGGTGGCGTTGTTGCCGTGCTTGCGCTTGTCGCGATCGTTTTCTTTGTCGTGCCAGCCGTCAAGGGCTTCTTTGGCGGTGAGGGTGCGAAAGTCGTTGCAGGCCAGCAGGTTACTATCACGATTCCCGATGGTGCCTCGGGTGACAGCATCGCTTCGATTCTCTCCGAGAACCATATCGTAGAAAATCCCAAGGATTACTATGCGGCGGTGAAAAAGCTCAACGCCGATATGTCGCTCAAGCCTGGTGATTATTCGTTCACCACACTCATGGATGCGACCAAGGTTGTTCAGCAGCTCATGGAAGGCCCCAACGCGGGCTCCAATACGCTGACTATCCCTGAGGGCCTGACGGTCGATCAAGTCGCCGACCGTGTGGCCCAGGCCTACGACAGCATCTCTAAGGAAGACTTCCTCAACCAGGCCAAGGCCTCCAACTACGTGGACGACTATAGCTTCCTTAAGGGCGCCGCCAACGACTCGCTCGAGGGTTTCTTGTTCCCCAAGACCTATTCGTTGGGTGATTCGCCGACGGCCGATGGCGTGATTCGCGCTATGCTCGATCAGTTTAAGACCGAGTACAAGTCGCTTGACTTTGCGAGCTGCGAAGCCAAGATCAAGGAACGCTACGGTGTGGAGATGTCCGACTACGACATCGTCAACTTGGCCTCTATCGTTGAGCGCGAGGGCCTCAACGCCGATCAACGTGCGCACGTGGCCTCGGTCTTCTACAACCGCCTTGCCGGCAAACTCGACGGTCTGCGCTATCTCAACAGCGATGCGACCATGATGTATGTCACCGGTGGCGAGGTTACCGCCGACGACCTGCAGAGCGATAGTCCGTATAACACCTATAAACACGAGGGTCTGCCGCCCACGCCCATCTGCTCTCCGTCGCTCGAGTCACTCAAGGCCACGCTTGAGCCGACCGACTCCGAGGACCTGTATTTCTACATTACGCAGGACGAGGAGTACTTCTCGCAAACCTACGAAGAGCATCAACAGTCTTGGAATTAGCATGAGGATTTTTAGCCCCAAACGATACGTTGCCTCGGTCGATCGCATCGACCTTGATACCCTGTGGGCCGATGGCAAACGCGCCATTCTGCTCGATCGCGATAACACCCTGGTGCCGCGCGACACCGAGCAGGTTCCCGCCGCGGTTTCTGCTTGGCTCGACGCCGCCCGCGCCAAAGGTTTTAAGCTGTGCATGGTGTCCAACAACTGGCATCGCGACCAGGTCATGAGCTCTGCACGCGAGCTGGGACTCGAGGCCATCAGCCACGCCATGAAGCCGGCGCCGTTTGCCCTCAAGGCGGGTCTTAAGCGCCTCGGCGCCACAGCCGACGAGGCGGTGCTGATCGGTGATCAGCTCTACACGGACGTGTGGAGCGGCAATTTCGCCGGCGTCGATACCATCCTGGTAAAGCCGCAGGCGACGCAGGACCTGTGGTATACGCAGATCTTCCGTATCTTTGAGCGCCGGGCCCTGCGCGACCTTCACTGCGAGGAATAGGTCTCGCTATGTCCCAGCACACCAAACACGGCTGCGACCATATCTTCTTTATCGGCTTTTTGGGCGCGGGCAAATCGACGCTCGCGCGCAACGTCGGCACTATGTTCAAGCGGCGTTTTATCGATACCGACCGACTGGTCGTGCGCCGTTGCGGTAAGTCGGTAACCGAGATTTTTGAGACCGAGGGCGAGGATCGTTTTCGTGAGCTCGAGACCTCGGCGCTCCGTTCGCTCCAAAGCGAGCGCAGCCTGTTGGTTTCGTGCGGGGGCGGTATCGTCGAGACGCCGGTGAATATTGGGTTGATGCACGATATGGGTACGTGCGTTTACCTCGAGGGCGACTTCGAGGATTCGATTCGCCAGATTCGTCGGTCCGACACGCGCCCCGATTTTCGCTCTCCCGAGCATGCCGCGCGCCTGTTTGAGCATCGCCGTCCGCTGTATCGCCAGGCCGCCGACCTTACCCTTGATATTCGCAACAAGTCCTTCGAGGACGTTTCCTACCTTTGTGCCGAGATGCTTTTGGAGCGTGGGCTGCTATGATTCGCCGTCAACTGATCAATTTCCAAAACCGCAGCATCGATGTCCGTGTCGGATTGGGTGCGTTCGATGAACTGTCGCGTATGTTTGCCTCGGCCGTGGGCAAGCCTAAGCGCGCGATGGTCGTTTGGAACACCGCCACATCCGAGCGTTTTGGTGAAGTCGTCGAGCATGCGCTGGTCGACGCCGGTTTTGCCGTGTCGCTGCTAGTCCTTGAGGTTTCGCCTGCTGGTGCCACGCTGGCCGATGCTGATGCTATCTTTGGCGCCCTGTCTGCCAACGGCGTTACCTGCGACGATCTGGTTGTCGCCGTTGGCGATGCCGCAACCTGCTCGGTTGTTAGCTGGTGCGCCAACCAGTGGTGCGGCCGAACCGAGTGCGCGCTGTTGCCGACGACCTTCGACGCCATGCTCCTGTCTCTTATACACATCTCCGAGCCCACGAGACGTAGAGGAATCT
>CABSYH010000174.1:0-4421 GCA_902481965.1 uncultured Collinsella sp. | reverse complement strand
TCCCAATCCAGATCCTGCGACACCATACGCAACCAGTTGTATCGCTCAAAATGCGTGTTGACGCTCTTCATCCAATCCCACAACATGTGACGGCCGGCAATCACGAAACACGTCTCATGGAACAGGTTATCCAGGTCAAAGAAACGGCGCGTTTCGCCATGGTCGAGCGACTCGGACTCGGTAAGAATCTGCTCAAGCCGCTGCTTTTGCTCGGGCGAGGCGGCCGAACAGCATTTAATTAGCACGCTTCTCTCGAGCTTCTCGCGCAAAAAGCAGGCGTTTTCGGCGCGTTCCATGCTGATCTTAGAAACGTAGGTGCCGCTTTTGGGACGCGTTTCCACCAGCTCCTGCTCGCGCAGGCGCACAAAGGACTCGCGAATGGGCGTGCGCCCGATTCCCGTCTCCTTTTCCAGACCAATCGCCGAAAGGCGCGTGCCGGGTTTGAGCTCGACATAGATAATCTTGGACCGCAATGCGTTGTACGCCTGGTCTTGCAGGCTCTGATAATGCTGGTGCTGTTCCATAAAGTCCTCGGATAAGTCCTCGGTTAGTCGAATACCACCATGCAATACTATCGCATCCCCCGCCCCCTCATAAGTTGCGGTGGAATAGTTCCTGCTCAAGGCCTTCAGCAGCAAAAACAGGAACTATTCCACCGTAACTACAGCCAACGAGTTGTTGCGATTAGGTGAACGTTCACCTTTTTATTGTTTTTCTCTTCGCAAATAAAATCCCGTGCGTATACTTAGGCTCAAACGAAACCGATTTCGTTGAGCGTGGGCAATAGGATGCTAAGACGCACCCTACCATCTTGGCATCTTATCGCCCACGCAATACCATTTGCTTTCTTCCCGTCTCGTTGGACCTTTAGTCCCATTCCGGCACAGCGAGACACTTCCTAGACGACTGACCGTGGGGCCGGCTTTTCTGCTTTTGCAGCAGTGCCTCCAATAACCCTCTTTTGCCGGCCCGGGTCAGCTTTTTCACACAACCGAAAGGACGGGTAGCAACATGCGACCGCTCATCATCATGCATGGCGAGAACATCGACTGGCGCCATACCGTCATCAGAATGCTGATGTATCTGGTGGGCGTTGCAGTACTGGCACTCGGTATGAGTCTCCAGACGGCATCCGGCCTGGGCGTCGCCGCGCTCACGTGCTTTGCCACAACCCTATCCATGCTCACTGGTAAGACGCTCGGCTTTTGGATCACCGCAACCTACGTCGCCTACATCGTGGCGCAATTAGCCATCTTGCGAAGCGAGTTCCAGCCGCGCATCCTGCTCGAGTTGTTCTTCTCAACGCTGATTGGCGGCTTGACCGACCTCTTCATGGCGGTCAACCCACTGCATCCCACGGCACTCCCCACACAGATTGCGGCCATGCTGCTCTCCCTCGCTGTCACCGCATTTGGCGTAAGTCTCGTCGTCAACATGGGCGTTGTCCCCAACGCGCCCGACGGCTTGGTGCAAGTCATTGCCGAAAAGCTTAAACGCCGCTTTGGTGACGTAAAAGTCGTGTTTGACTGCTCACATGTCGCCGCCTCGCTCGCGTTGTCGCTGATCTTTATGTACAACCTGGGCGGCTTTGGCGTCACGACCGCCATCTCGGCACTGTTCCTGGGCCATGTCATCAACGTCGCCAACAAGCTGTTCGCCCAGCGCTTTGTGCGCGCGGCATTCGGAAAATAGCACCACCGTAAGAACCCGCGAACAGCGCTATACGTTGCTATATCTTGCTATACTTTGCTATATCTTGCTATATCTTGAGCAAAGGTGGCTCACATGCAAACAAACCCTTTTAAGCCCACAGCAGGTAAAACACCTCCCACGATTATCGGCCGCGAAGATGTGCTCGAAGAATTCAATGAGGGCCTCGTCAACGGGCCTGGTGCCCCGGGGCGCCTAATGCGCATAGCCGGCGTCCGTGGAACGGGCAAGACGGTCCTCCTTGACGAGTGCTCACGTTTGGCGCAAAGCCGTGGCTGGACGGTCATAAAAGAGGTCGCAACCGAGGGACTTTGCCAACGCATTCTCGAACAGCTGCAGCCCAAATTCCAGGCCAAACACGCCAGATTTGAGCCCACCGTAGCTGGCATATCCATCGGCAGCATAGACATTGAGCGAATCGGTCCATCGCTACGCGACGCCATGAGACAGACAATATCCAAGAATGAAAATGGCCTGCTCATCACTCTCGACGAGGTTCAAGACGCAGAGCTCGATGAGGTCCGAACGCTCTCCATTGCGATTCAGCAGGTTATCGGCGAAGACCTTGATATAGCCTTTGTTTTTGCGGGGCTGCCTTCGATGATTGAAAGCATCATCAACGGAAAGACACTTACGTTTTTGCGCCGTGCCCTCCCCTTTGACCTGAAGGCTGTGGCAGTAACCGAAGTGTCGTACTCCCTCGAGGAAACCATTGAAGCGTCTGGCATGGAGTTGCAGCCAGGTATTGCCGGCCAACTTGCCGAGGCAACGCAAGGTTATCCTTTCATGATCCAACTCGTTGGATACTACGCATGGCAGTTGGCAAGACGCGCACATACACCGATTATTGGAGAAGAAGAAGCCGAGCGTGGCATTGCAACGGCACGCGAACGCTTCTGCGCCATGGTGATTGAGCCCGCGCTGCGGCGCATTCCGCCCACGTGCATCGCTTATCTGCTGAGCATGGCGTCTTTGGGGCAGACGAGCTCGACCAGCATGGTTGCCGATGCCCTAAACAAAACGCCTCAACAGGTGAGTTCCGTCCGCAGCCGCCTGTTAAGAGAATCGATTATCGAGGCTCCCTCGTACGGCAAGGTCTCATTTGCCATCCCCTACATGCGCGACTACCTCTACGAGCACAAAGCCGAACTGGAAGTTGAACTGTAGAAACGGCAACTGCCCTGCAAGACGAAAACCGTTTTCGTACGGATTAAAGCAGACGTAAACGATTTTCGTCTTGATTTGCGTACGGAATTAAGACGTAAATTGCGCTTTCGTACGCTTATTACCAGACGCAAATTGTTTTCGTCCGGCCATGCGTCCCCAATCTAGACGAAAAGAGCCCCGAGCTCGTATTGAACTGCATCCCAATTCTTGGACGGGCGCCGATGCCCTGATCTCTGCCATGTCGAGGTGCGAGATCAAATCCTTGGCGCGCTCGCCGGAGTGGTATGCCTTGTTCGGCGCCACCTTCCTGTAGAGCTTCTTGAGCTTCGTCTTCCCCTTGTTGCCCGGCGGCATCTCCGTCTCAGGTGGCAGCCCTAGGAAGGACAGGACGCCGGGCAGGTCGCACAGCATCACGTCCTCGATGTCGGCCTTGGCCGCCAGGTCGACGACTCTCTGCGCTGTCGGCGAGATGTTCGGGGTGCTGCTACCGCCCGCTGGTTCGGAAGCTGGCGGGCAGTAGCGGGCAGTAGCGGCAGTAGCGGTGTGGCTCGATAGGCCCGAATATCCGTAAGGAAGGTGCTCGCTCTCATATGTGCTGATATGCCTCGCCTCGCGAACCTTGGGATGCTTCCTGAGGTAATCCCTCAATTCGAGCCACTCTTTATGCTCATAACGCTTCGAAATCGTTTCCCCGTCGACAGTTTCCTTCACATAATGGTATGTTCGAACGCCTTCGAACTTGCCGAACCCGTTCTCGACGCTGAAGTTTCTGAACCAGCGCGAAAACCCATTCAGGTCCATGAAGTTGACTTGGGGATGCCTGTCTTTCGTTCGTTCGAATGAGTGGACGAGCGGAGTGCCTTTGACTTGTTCCAGGCCGAAGGCTTCCATTTCGCGGGCCTGCTCCTTTTTCCAGAATTCGAGATACGACGTCAGCGTCTCGCTTATCGAGATCCTCCGCACGCTTTTCTTGCTTTTGGGCGAGCGAACGCTTCGATCGGCCGCGAACTGCTGCTCAATGAGGATGCTTCTGTTCTCGACGGAGACATCGGACCACGTCATCCCGAGGGCTTCTGCCCTTCTCATGTCGGTGTCGAGCATGAGCATCACGCATGTGATGTGCGCGTCCGGTTCTCGATTGAGTAGGATGTCGAGTAGGCGAGCGGCGTGATGGTTCCTTCGCGGTTGTCGTGGAACTTTTTTGCGTACGAGCCGACGGTGTCCCTCGATTTTTGGACGTAGGTGCCGCTGTTGAGTTCTGCCTTGTAGGCTTCGAGTGCGGCGTCGACCTCTCGGCTTTTGGTGGTATGTATGGTCTGCCACAGCGAATAGCGGTATTTGCCCGTGACCGGATCCTTGCCGAGGCTGTGACGGTAGCGCCACGTGTATTTGTCGCGGCGTTGCTTCGTTCCTTTGCCTATGACGAGAGGTCGGTCGTTCATCGTGTTCCTTGCCTGAAGTGCCTGAGAATCGCGCTCGGTTGCGCGGAATGGCACCTGTCTCTTATACACATCTCCGAGCCCACGAGACGTAGAGGAATCTCG
>CABSYH010000173.1:0-4424 GCA_902481965.1 uncultured Collinsella sp. | reverse complement strand
CTCGTGGGCTCGGAGATGTGTATAAGAGACAGCGCTCGGGCGACATCATGAGTTTTTTCACCAACGACGTCGACACCGTCTCCGAGGCGCTCAACAACAGCTTTGCCAACGTGATTCAGGCCGCCATTCAGGTTGTGGGTACCACGGCTATGCTCATCATCCTTAACTGGCAGCTCACGATTATCACACTCGTGTGCGATGCGGCCATTGTGCTGTATGCGCGCTACTCGGGCGCGCGCTCTAAGCGTTTCTTTGCTGCCCAGCAGGCATCGCTTGGCGACCTGGACGGATATATCGAAGAAATGGTCTCGGGTCAAAAGGTCATCAAGGTCTTTAACCGTGAGGCAGCGAATGTCGCCGGCTTTGCCTGCCGCAACGACGAGCTTCGCCGCACCGGTACCGCCGCCGTGAGCTATGCCAACTCCATGGTGCCCATGACCGTCGTGATTGGCTACGTCAACTATGCCATCGTCGCCGTGGCGGGCGGCATGCTCTGCATCAAGGGGCTCGCCGATGTGGGCGCACTTGCAAGCTACCTGGTCTTTGTGCGCCAGGCCGCCATGCCCATCAACCAGTTTACGCAGCTCGGCAACTTCTTGCTCAACGCGTTGGCCGGTGCCGAGCGCCTGTTTGCGGCTATGGACCTTAAACCCGAGGTGGACGAGGGCTGCGTGGAGCTGGTGCAGACGGGCGACGCCGCGTGGGCGTGGAAGATTCCCGAGGGCCAGGGCGTGGGCGTCTACGGGCACCTGCATGACGTGGCAGCCGTTGATGAGTCGGGCCGCGCGGTGGCTGCCGACGGCACCGAGCTCACGTGCGGCTTGGTCCCGCTTGCCGGCGACGTGCGCTTCCATGCCGTGGACTTTTCCTACGTGCCGGGCACCCGCGTGCTCACGGACCTCAACCTGTTTGCCAAGCCGGGGCAAAAGATCGCGTTTGTGGGCTCCACGGGTGCCGGCAAGACGACCATCACCAACCTCATCAACCGCTTCTACGAGGTCGATGACGGCGAGATCACGTACGACGGCATCGACGTCAAGCACATTGCCAAGGCCAGCCTGCGCGGGTCGCTCGGCATTGTGCTGCAGGACACGCACCTGTTTAGCGGCACCATTGCGCAGAACATCCGCTTTGGCAAGCTCGACGCGACCGACGAGGAGGTGCGCGCCGCTGCCGAGGCCGCCTGCGCCGACTCGTTTATCCGCCGCCTGCCGCGGGGCTACGACACACCGGTCACGGCCGACGGCGCCAACCTGTCGCAGGGTCAGCGTCAGCTGCTCGCCATCGCGCGCGTGGCCGTCGCCGATCCGCCGGTGCTCATCCTGGACGAGGCCACGAGCTCCATTGACACGCGTACCGAAAAGCTCATCGAACGCGGTATGGACCGCATCATGCGCGGACGCACCACCTTTATGATCGCGCACCGCCTGTCCACCGTCCGCGACGCCGACGCCATCATGGTCCTCGAACACGGCCGCATCATCGAGCGCGGCACGCACGAAGAGCTGCTCGCCCAGCACGGCGAGTACTGGCAGCTGGCGCATGGCTTAAAAGAGCTGGATTAACCTGTCCAAGCACGATGCTTTGGCCCTCGTGCCCCTCACCTCGCCTCAAACCATCACAACATTCGACGTTTTTCGCCAAAATCGGGAAAAGCATCGAATGTTGTGATGGTTTTTCTGCCACTCGACCGGGTGGAATCGCTTTCTTGCGCACGAAGGTGTGCGGACCCGTGGGCAGGGGAATAAGGTTGGTTATCCGACTCCATTGGAGGGCTCATGGACCTGCCGATCGTCCTGTCCCATAAGACTGCCTGGCTGTACCACAACGTGGCGCGCCCGTCCGAGCCGCTCTCGCGAGCAAGCAGCCTATACGATGAGGACTCGCTTGCTAACGAGGCGGAGCCGTCCGTGAGCCTGCCCAAATTGGGGCTCGATGCCAAGGGGCTGAGGGCTTCAACGGCAGTTGGGATCGTTACCGACTATCTGGTTGCGCTCGGTATTCCACGAGAAGAGCTCGATCATATCGACACGCTCGTCAACTTCGATTTTGAGCGCTCGACGCCGGCTGGATTTAGGTGCCACGTGTTTGGGGCGCCGATACCTCCAGGCCATCTTATCGAGGTGGCGGAGGGCCTTCTGGTGGTTGATGAGGCCATGTGCTTTGTCCAGGCGGGTTCGTGGATGAGCGAGCTCGAGCAGCTGGAATATGGCTATGAAATCTGCGCTCGATACCATTTGAATCATCTGTCGACAGGCGATTATATCGAGATGGGGCAGAGGTATACCGTTGCCGATTTGATTGCCTATTGCAATGAGAATCGATCTCGTCAGGGGGCTATACGCGCGGCTGCCGTGCTCAGGCGCGTGCACGATGGCGCGCGGTCGCCCATGGAGACGGCCACCGCAATCATGGTCGTGGCAAAACGTTCTCAGGGAGGATTGGGATACGCCAAGGTTGAGCTCAACCATCGGGTCGATGTTCCCAACGAGTTCAAGTATCTCGCAAAGGCCGGGTATTTCGAGATCGACGTATATGCGCCTGCGAACGGTACGGGGATTGAATACAACGGCTCGGACCATCTTGATAAACAGCGCAGCGCGTCGGATGCGGAGCGTATGACCGTGCTGAGCGCGCTGGGCTTTAGGATGATCGTCCTCACCGGGACTCAGTTTGCCCACCAGCTGCAATTGCACCGGGCGATGAACGCCATCGCGCTTGCTATGGGTCTTAAGTGCGACCGAAGCGAGGTGTTCCAGAAGCGGCAAAACGACCTGCGAGAATTCGTGATTCGGCACTGGGACGGCGGCCTTTAGGGGCGCTTTGGTCCTTCTACGGGGCGCTGCGGGCAGGCAGACCATCACAACATTCGACGTTTTTTGCCAAAATCGGGAAAAGCATCGAATGTTGTGATGGTTTGTATGTTGAGGATGGGCTTGGAAAGTCCGTTTTGCTCGAAGTGACCTGTCCTGTCGTACGGGTGTCGGCGTGATTCTCTTGTGGGGTATTATGTTTTCCGAAGAATAAAACGCCGCGTGAGGGGAGGGCTGCGTGGACGGGCACGTGCAACATGACGGTTTTGGCCGCGATATCAACTACCTGCGCATTGCCGTTACCGACAAGTGCAATTTCCGCTGCATTTACTGCATGCCGGCCGATGGCGTGGCACCCCGTGCACACGGCGAGCTGCTCAGCGCCGAGGAAATCGCCCGCTTTGTGCGCTTGGTGGCGGGGGAGGGCATTCGCCGCGTGCGCCTGACGGGCGGCGAGCCGCTGGTCAGCCGCCGTATCATCCCGCTTATTCGTGACATCCGTGCGATTCCGCAGATCGAGGACATCTCGCTCACCACCAATGGCGCCCTGCTGCCCAAGCTGGCGCCGCAGCTCAAAGATGCCGGGCTTAACCGCGTCAACATTTCGCTCGACACGCTCGACCCTACGCTCTTTGGAAAGATCACGCGCCTGGGTCGGCTCGAGCAGACCATGGCTGGCATCGATGCGGCGCTGGCTTGGGGCTTTGAGCCCGTTAAGGTCAACTGCGTTGTTGTACGTCGGCTCAACCAAGATGTGGCGGCCCTCGCGCGGCTCACGTTCGACCGCCCCATTCATCTGCGCTTTATCGAATACATGCCCATTGGCGACGAACACACGAGCTCGCATTGCGCTGTGGACCCGCATGCGCCCGCGCTCAACCCCGAGCTGTGGGACGCGAGCGATACCGTGCCGAGCGACGAGCTGCGGGCGCGCATCAATGCCGGGGCCGCCGCGGCGGGACTGGGCGAGCTCGAGCCGCTCGACATCAACGACGCTCCTGCCGGCGCGGGCCCTGCGCGCTATTGGCACTTTCCGGGCGCGGCGGGAACGGTCGGCTTTATTAGCGCCATGTCCAACCATTTTTGTGCGAATTGCAACCGTCTGCGCCTGACGGCCGATGGCAACGTGCGTCCGTGCCTGTTCAGCGATGCCGAGTGCTCGGTGCGTGAGGCGCTGCGCCGTGGTGATGATATGCAGGTACTTTCGATTTGGCGCGATGCCGTGGCCCACAAACCGCAGGAACACGCGATAATTGAGGGCACGCAACGATTTATGTCCCAAATCGGAGGATGATCATATGGCCAAGAGCAGGTACGCCGATGCCACCAAGGCCGCTCGCAGGGCCGCGATGTCTGCCCACAAAGTCACGGCTGCGGCCACCGATGCCGTTGCAGGCACGCAGCCGACTGCCGGCGCTGCCACCGAGCCCGCCCGTGACGCCCGTCGCGACGAGCTGACGCACGTGGACGCCAGGGGCGAGGTGCGCATGGTCGACGTGTCCGACAAGGCCGAGACCCATCGCATTGCCATCGCCGAGGGCACCATCCTCATGCATCCCGAGACGCAGCTGTCTCTTATACACATCTCCGAGCCCACGAGACGTAGAGGAA
>CABSYH010000172.1:0-4450 GCA_902481965.1 uncultured Collinsella sp. | reverse complement strand
ATCTACACCTCTCTATTCGTCGGCAGCGTCAGATGTGTATAAGAGACAGCATTTAAGAACGTCCCCAATGACTGGGGGGTCTACCGACGCATTGGGGGTTTGCGCCTTCCATGCATGACAGCCGTCTCTTTTATGTTTCCTTTAGCCGTTGCTGCCTAGGATGGGGGTTAGTCGGTAGGAAGGGAGCGTCTATATGGACGACGCGAGCGAGCGTTCAATCGAAGAGGACATGCTCGATCAGTTCAATTACTTTGATGATGAGGACGAGGAGCTGATCGACCGTCGCGAGCCAGCGCCGCTTGATTCCTTTGATCTGGTCGATGAAGAGACTGATGAGGTTGAGGACGAATCAACGGAGCCCCCACAGTCTTCGCGCCTTAACTCGCTGCTTTCGAGAGCCCCCATGCACCACGGCGTTCGTGCCGGCGCGCTCCATATGAAAACTGACTGGCACCAGATCGTGACGGCAGGCGATGAGCTTGCCGTCGATGCGCCGCTCACCGATAAATCATCCATCATCTGCCGCACCGGCATGCTTATGCTGGCAAGCGGAACGGGTGCCTGGCGCGTGCGCGATACCATGAATCGTGTTGCCGCCGTACTCGGTGTCACCATCCACGTTGACTTAAGTCTTCTGTCGTTTGAGTGCACCTGCATCGAAGATGGCCACTGCTTTAACGAGGTCGTCAGCCTACCCACAACGGGAGTTAATACTCATCGCATTTGGATGATGGAGAGCTTCTTAAAGGAAATCGAGATTTACGGGCGCCGGTTTACCGTGCACGAGTACCACGAGATGCTCAAGACCGTTGAGAGCTCAAAGCCCGATTACGCTCCCTGGCAACAGGGCCTTGCGGCAGCTTGTGCTTGCGGCGCCTTCGTCTTTTTGCTCGGCGGCGGCCCTATCGAGATGGCCTGTGCGTTTGTAGGCGCTGGTGTCGGCAACTTTGCTCGCTCCCATATTCTCAAGCAGGGTCTTGGCCAGTTTAGCGCGCTGACGACTGGCGTTGCGCTCGCTTGCGTTTCGTATCTGCTGGCATTGCTCGGCCTTGGCCAGGTCGTACCGGGGGCAATGTCGCACCAAGAAGGCTATATCGGCGCCATGCTCTTTGTGATTCCCGGCTTTCCCCTCATTACGGCAGGCCTCGACATCGCTAAGCTCGACATGCGAAGCGGTATCGAGCGTCTCTCGTATGCTGTGTCGATTATAGTGATGGCGACCCTCGTAGGCTGGATGGTTGCCGAATGTGTGGGACTGGCGCCGGATGACTTCGCCCCGCTCGGCCTCTCACCGTTGGCTCTTACGCTCTTGCGCATACTGATGAGCTTTATCGGTGTATTTGGCTTCTCGGTTATGTTCAACAGCCCGGTAAAGATGGCAGCGGCGGCAGGGCTCATCGGCGCCGTGTCCAATACCTTGCGCCTTACGCTCGTCGATGCGCCGACGATGCTTCCGTTCCTGGGCTTGAGCGTAGGCATGCCTCCCGAGGCGGCTGCATTTATCGGGGCGCTCGTATCGGGCCTTCTGGCAAGTCTGGCAGAAATCAAGCTCACCTACCCACGTATCGCCCTCACGGTGCCATCAATTGTCATTATGGTGCCGGGCTTGTATCTGTATCGCTCGATGTATTACATGTGCACCTTCGACACGGTCAATATGCTCGGCTGGTTTGTGCGTGCGGTGCTCATCGTGGCGTTTTTGCCCGTTGGTCTGGGCGTGGCGCGTACGCTCACCGACCCTCGCTGGCGCCACACCAGCTAATTAGTGCAAGGGGAACAGGTTACTTTGCACCAAATGAGTTGCGGTGAAATAGGGACTGAATTGCTGCTTAAAGGGCCGAAACAGTCCGTATTCCACCGCAACTTATGGGGTCGGGGATTATTGGTGCCCTGTATCTTCATAAACTCAACGCTTACGAAGCGCGTGCCGTTCGTGTTAGGGTAGTTCCACCATATAAGTAGTCGCAGACGCACGTATCACGGGCGGGCGAGATGAAGTCCCAACAGCTCCATCTCGCCCGCTCGTTTTTGTTGCGTGGTGCCGCGGCGTAACACAGAAAGGACCATGCCCTTTATGCCTATCAACAAACGAGAGAGCCTGCTGTTCACCTTTATCATGTGCTTTTGCATGGTGCTCTGGATGAGCATCTACAACGTTGCCCTGCAGCATGGGGCCATCAACGGCGAGGTTGTTGCCGCCGCGTGGCTCGGCTTCCCCGTTGCCTACGTTTTTGCCATGTGCTGCGACTGGTTCGTCGCCAGCCCGCTCGCCAAGGGTTTCGCCTTTAAGTACTTGGTCACGCCGGGCAAGAGCTCGCCACTTGCCATGACGCTCGCCGTCAGCTCCTGCATGGTCGTTCCCATGGTCATCATCATGTCGCTGTACGGTGTCTGCGAGGGTCTGACGCACATGCCCGGCGGCATCCTTGCGAACCTGTATTCCGTGCCTGCGATCTGGATGATCAACATCCCGCATAATTTTGTGATGGCGCTGCCGTGGAACCTTTTGGTAGCCGGTCCGATTTCCCACTTCGTCTTCCGTCGCGCCTTCCCTGTGGGGACGGTTTTCGAGGAGGAGCATGCCGAGCTCTTGGAGCAGGCTATGGCTCCTGAGTGCGAGTAGCTCGCTTAGGGATCTGCTGAGCGCGGGCGACTTGCTTGGTTGGAGCCCTAAGCGTGGATAGCTCTCTCGGCGACATCGCGGGCGTGAGCGGTGCGCATGACCGGAGGGCCCGTGCTGCTCCGTTGCCCGACGTGCTAGCGCGCAGAAGAATCTGTTGGTGCATTCGGCGGCTGCTGAAGCGTTTCGGCAGCCGCTTTTTATACGGAGTTTAAATACAACAGTCTGTTGTATTACGTAGAGTGGTATATCTCTAGCAGGAAAAATGCGAGAGACGGAGCATTATGGCGTTGCTAGTAGGACTGGACGTAGGGTCGACGACGACCAAAGTTTACGCGATGCACGAGGATATGACCGAGGCGTGGTGGGGATATCGCCGCCACGGGGCGTGTCAGACAGCGAGCGTGCGCGCCATGCTCGGCGAGCTCGCCGAGCGCTTTCCCCATGAGTCGCTGCGCGTTGCGGTGACCGGCTCGGGTGCGCGCGATATCGCGACCGCGCTGGGCGCCTCGTACGTTCAGGAGGTGGTCGCCAACGCGCTCGCGATCAGCAGGTTCTATCCGCAGACGCGCTGCGCCATCGAGCTGGGCGGCCAAGACGCCAAGATGATCTTCTTCCGCACCAACGATAAGGGAGACATCGAGGTTGCCGACATGCGCATGAACGGTTCGTGCGCAGGCGGTACCGGTGCATTTATCGACGAGATGGCAAAGCTCATGGGGGTCGGCACCGAATCGGGCGAGTTCGAGCAGCTCGCAAGCCGGGGAACGACCGTCCACGAGGTCTCGGGCCGCTGCGGCGTGTACGCAAAGACCGATATCCAGCCGCTGCTCAACGAGGGCATTCCTACCACCGACCTGGCGCTTTCGGCGCTTCACGCGGTCGCCCGCCAAACGATCGGCGGTCTGGCCCAGGGTATCGACATCGAGCCGCCGGTAATCTTCGAGGGCGGTACGCTCGCCTACAACCCCACGCTGGTCCGCGTGTTCCGGGAGCAACTGAATCTATCGGACGATCAGGTTATCGTCCCGCGCGATCCGCAGATCATGGTCGCGCGCGGTGCCGCCCTGTCGCTGACCGACATGTTCGCATCGTCCCAACCGATCGACCTTCCCGACGCTTTTGTCCGGCTGGATAAGCTCGAGACGGTCGCGCCCGCAAGCGGGGAGGGACGTCTTGCCCAGCCCTTTTTTGCCACACCTGCCGAGCAGGCGGATTTTACGGCACGCCATGGCAAAGAGACGCCGGCAAAGGGTCCGGATGCGTATGCGCCCGGAGAGACGGTGCGTGTGGCGCTCGGTATCGATTCGGGGAGCACGACGACCAAGTTCGCCCTGGTCGATGAGGCGGGTGAGCTTGTCGATTCGTTCTACGCGTCTAATAACGGCAGACCGCTCGACGTCGCCCAACAGGGTCTTGTCAGCTTGAAGAACCGCTGGGAGACAGCGGGAGTCACGCTTGCGATCGATGCCGTGGGCACCACGGGATACGGCGAGGAGCTTTTCGCGCGCGCGTTCCACGCCGACTACCATACGGTCGAGACGGTCGCGCACGCCCGCGCCGCGTGCGCATGCGTTCCCGATGCGACCTTCGTGCTCGACATCGGCGGACAGGATATGAAGGCCATTTGGCTCAACCACGGCGTGCTGACCGATATCGTCGTCAACGAGGCGTGCTCTGCGGGCTGCGGCTCGTTCCTCGAGGGTTTTGCCAAAAACCTCGGAATAGCCGTTGAGGATATCGCGACCGAGGCATTTTCGTCCAAAGCCCCCGCCGTTCTCCTGTCTCTTATACACATCTCCGAGCCCACGAGACGTAGAGGAATCTCGT